>NZ_LZHK01000124.1:0-41988 GCF_001690415.1 Gilliamella sp. Imp1-1 | reverse complement strand
CATGCAAGCTATGAGTCAAATTCCAATGAACTTACAGACGATTGAGTTGTTTCATTCTGATAGAGGAAAAGAGTTTGATAATCATTTGATTGATGAATGTTTAACAGCATTTGGAATTAAACGGTCTTTAAGTCGCAAAGGCTGCCCCTATGATAACGCAATTGCAGAAAGCACATTCAAAGCAGTGAAAACAGAATTTGTGTCAAATACTATTTTTGATTCACTGGCGCAACTTAAATTGGAATTTAATCACTATGTGGATTGGTTTAATTATAATCGACTTCATTCAACATTAAATTACCAGTCGCCGATTGAATACAAAAGAAATCGATGACCTTATCTTTTTGGTACTAAAAAGTGTGGACATACCACTGCTACCCGACTAGCAATATTACAAAAACGTTACAATTTTGTTTCAAAACCCAGCGAATGCTGGGTTTTTTTATGCTGATTTGGTTAATTAAAAAGCTAAACTACCTAGGTTAAATATTTTTAAGAATTAAGATTATTTAGGAAATAAATATTATTTAATATTATTAGGTTAACTAATTTAATAAATCCTATACTTAAGCACATGTTTTATGAAACTGCTTGTCAAAATTAGGGCTTGAGGAAAAGAATTAAAGAAAATTTATTTTTTTTAACAATTTTGTTATCCAATTTGTTAGAATAGACGGCAACTAGACTTATTTTAATTTTATAAATTTGGAGTGGATATGGTTGTTGCTGTTAATAAACGTTCTGTAATGACATTATTTTGTGATACAACAGATATTTACGGGCATCAGATTCGTTTTGTTTTGGCAGAAAAAGGGGTAACTGCGGAAATAGAGTTTGTAACGGCGGATAATTTACCACAAGAATTATTGGATCTTAATCCTTATGGCTCAATTCCAACTCTAATTGATCGTGATCTTACGTTATATGAACCGCATATTGCGTTAGAATATTTGGATGAACGCTTTCCACACCCACCATTAATGCCTGTTTATCCTATCGTTCGTGCTAATTCACGATTAACAATGTATCGTATTAAAAAAGAGTGGTATAGTGAATACAAAACAATTATTGCTGACCCTTATAGTGAGGAGGCTAAAACAGCACGAAAAAATCTTCTTGATGATCTTGTTTCGATTTCGGTTATGTTTAAAGAAAAAGATTATTTTATGAGTGATGATTTTACATTATGTGATTGTTATTTTGCTCCGTTACTTTGGCGTTTGCCATTGCTTGATATTGAATTACCAAAAGTGGCTGAAAAGAATTATTTAGCCTATATGGCGAGGATTTTTGAACGTCCTGCTTTTATTAATTCATTAACTGAAGCAGAAAAAAAAATAAGATCATAAACAATTAAATTTATCTTTATTTACGATAATTTTAGACAAGGTAGCCTTGATGGAACTTGAACAAATGACGCCACGTCGCCCTTATCTATTTAGGGCTTTTTATGACTGGATTTTGGATAATGATTTAACACCTTACATTGTTGTTAATACTTCTGTATATGGGGTGTTAGTACCGCAGGAATTTATCCAAAACAATCAAATTGTACTAAATATTGCCCCACAATCAGTTGGCCAATATTTGGCTACTAATGAACAAATTGAATTTAATGCTCGCTTTTCTGGTATACCACAACATATTGTGGTACCAATGGCGGCGATTGAGGCAATTTATGCTCGTGAAAATGGTGTGGGTATGGGATTTGAAGATGAACCACAATATAGCATACAGAATGAATCTTTGTCCTCACAACCTGAACAATCTAAATCAAAACCTAATCCATTTCGTGTTGTAAAATAATTTGTAATATTGTTAATTAACGGTGATTCACTATGATGTATGCAGTAGATTTATCGTTGATAATGTTAAAAATAGTGAAAAATAGATGAATGAGTAACGAAATCGAATTAAAGTTTGAAATTAATACTAGTGATATTGCTAATTTAAGATATTTTCTAGATCAATGGGCTGATAGCGACCAAGTTGAATTTTCAACGATATCACCAGCAAAACGCAGTTCTACAAAACTCAATTTGACTAGTACCTATTATGACACAAGCGATTACTACCTACGTAATAATCAGTGTGGATTGCGAGTAAGGGGATATGAAAGTGATCACCAAAAAGAGTTTGAAATCACCTTAAAGCGAGATAGCAAGTCTGTGGCTGGTTTACATGAGCGTGCTGAATTTAATGTTGACTTACCCAATTCAGAACCCAATTTAGCTGTATTACCACATATGGCATTACCCTATAATTGCGATATTGAGCGGTTACAACGAGATTTATTACCATTGTTCAGTACCGATTTCAAAAGGCAAACTTGGCTAATTTTTTTTGCGAGTAGCGAAATTGAGGTGGCACTAGACCTAGGGGAAATTAAATCAAACAAAAAAGTTAAAATCATTCAAGAAGTCGAATTAGAACTTAAACAAGGTAATAAACAAGACCTGTTTAATTTTGCTCTTGAGTTAAGCCGCTTCCATTTGCATCTTTTTTCACAAAGTAAAGCTGCTAGGGGCTATTGCTTACTGAAAAATGCATCACTTAAAACTTGTCAATTTGATCTTCAAGCCCATCAAGATCTAGCAAACCTGTTAAAATTTTGGCAACAAAATGAAGAATATGCATTAGAAGTTAATGATTTAGCATTATATCAACAAACGCTAAACCAAATAAATTATATTCTAATAGATAAAAATCTTTCTTTTGAGCCTGAATTTGCTCAATGGCAAATGGCATTATTGACTATTAACTCTGTAAAAGAATTTGCTTTTAGTGAGATTAATACAAAGTTCAAGCTTATGTTGATCGCAAATCTGACTATTAATTAATAGGATAAAAAGTAAAATAATGAAGCTCTCCTTTTTTAAATTACCGTTCTTATTCCTGCTGTTTTATGGGGTGCTAGATAGCACTTTTTTAGTTGGACGAGAATTCCTTGTTGACAATATGGTTTTTAGCTATGCAAAGGTTAACCCATATATTTGGGCCGATTCTTTTTTATCATTAATTATTTATATTGTTTTACCTAATACTTTTAATCAGCTAGCAAATCTAGTTTTAATTTTTATTACTTCAGCCATAATTTTGTACAAGAATTCTGTCTATCGGGCCAATAAAAAGAATTTGCTTTGTGTGTTCTTAATTGTTATTTTTATAATAATAGGCATCAATGGTTATCAGGTGATATTTGAGCGACAGGTTCTTGGATTTTTATATTCTGCTATACCGCCATATTATTTTCCTTATATAGAAAGTCTCTATATAGGCGTATTTAGATTAGCTTGTTATATTTGGATAATAATGGTGATTTGTTTAGGGATAAAGCTACTGCGAACAGTTTTTGTAACAGAGCCAGATATGATTGTATTATCCTCGGACAATAGTCAAAAAACTCATTTATCTTTATTTATTCTATTATTTAATTTCTATTATTTATCTATTGCTTTATTTTGTTTAAATTTCTTTTTTGTTCCTAAAGATCCTCTGGATTCTATAGGCCCCCTTGAATACCACATTAGAACTATTATTTTTTATTCAGTTTTTTTACTGATTGTAAATACGATTGGTTATTTTGTTTTGCGAAAACAATTTAAAACTGTTTATGATAATTTACAGGTGAAGTCATTAATTTCAAGTTCTGTCATTGCTTTTGTGTTAACATCGCTGACAGCAATAATTGTTTTATTTTTCAATATATATTGTCTGAAATGGTTTGATGAGGTTGCAGACTCATTAACAGACAGCGAAATAATGGCTATTGTTATAACAGATATTATATTATTTCTTCTTACTCTATGTGTAATAGGTTCGGTAGTTGTTAGTAAAACAGCAAAAGCATTTTTTGGGAAAAAAGTTAATTTATCCAGTTTTGTTGAGTCAAAGTCAGAATAGAATTTGTACAAATTAGTTTAGTGGTAACATTTTTACATTAATTGTAAGAATTGTTGCCTGAAATTTTTACTTTTTTCGGTATGATATGTTTTTATTTATACAACAATATAATGACGGTTTTTATTAGGATATATGGTTATATATAGCTCCAGTAAAGGTCTTTTTCTCCAAAAAGACTTTGCACCTATGGCAATATAAAATAAAAGGTTTAAAGAAGTTGTATATTCTTTATGAATCATTCCTAAAAACAATACTCAATTAAAACATCATCTCATTATTTTCGACACGTTTTTATTTTGTATATAAAATACTATATAACTTACAAAAGTTACTTATAATATATTCTTATTTTGCTAATATTATTTTGTGAAGAAATTTCTAAGAGAGCTTGCTTATGTCAGAATTTAACCTTCCAGTTTCTTCTTTGCTTGAACAACAAAAGCAAAAAGTTGCCTCTCAACTTAAACAATGTCAATCAAACGAAATACAAGCTAATCTAGATATTTTAGTGCAAAGTAATTTTTTGGTAGATGCATTTTATCGATTTCCTAACTGGCTAACAGAAATCAGCCAAAATCCACCACAACCAGACGAAAGACAGTATTACCAAACTTGGTTAAATGAAAAATTAATAGCAGTTTCAGATGAAACTGAATTCATGAAGATTTTAAGGCAATTTCGTCGTTATATTTTAGTCCGGTTAGCATGGTCTCAACTAGTTCATATCAGTAATGACGAGCAGATCTTATTACAATTAAGTGAACTAGCTGAGGTGATAATTGTTACAGCACGTAATTTGCTTTATGAGCTTAGTTGCAAAGAGTGGGGGACACCTTACAATGCTCAAGGTCAGACTCAGCCACTGCTGATTTTAGGTATGGGAAAATTAGGTGGTGGAGAACTTAATTTTTCGTCCGATATTGATTTGATTTTTACCTATCCTGAACATGGACAAACACAAGGAGGGCGGAAAGAGTTAGATAATGCTGTATTCTTTACACGTTTGGGACAACGTTTGATCAAAGCGTTAGACCAAATTACAGAAGATGGATTTGTTTATCGCGTTGATATGCGCTTGCGGCCACTTGGTGATGGTGGACCTTTGGTGCTGAGTTTTTCTGCTATGGAAGATTACTATCAAGAACAAGGGCGCGATTGGGAACGTTATGCAATGGTTAAAGCTAAAGTGCTTGGTGATCAACAATCTCCTTATGTCAGTGAGCTTTATCAAATGTTAAAACCATTTGTTTATCGTCGCTATATTGATTTTAGTGTTTTACAATCATTGCGTAATATGAAAAGCATGATTGAACGTGAAGTGCGTCGTCGTGGTTTAAAAAATAACATTAAGCTTGGTGCTGGTGGGATTCGTGAAATAGAGTTTATTGTACAAGTTTTTCAGCTTATTCGTGGTGGAAGAGTAGTGGGGTTGCAAACTCGTTCGCTATTAAATGCGCTTGATGTGATTGAACAAGAATCGCTACTTGCATCGAATGAAGTATCGTTATTACGAGAAAATTACCTATTTTTACGCCGTTGTGAAAATCTTCTACAAGCTACTGCTGACGAACAGACCCAAACCTTGCCAGATAATGCACTGGATCAAGCTCGTTTAGCGACAAGCATGGGCTTTAATCATTGGCATGATTTTGAACAAGCGTTATTAGTGCGGATGCAACATAACCGCCAAATTTTTAATGAACTTATTGGCGAAAACGAATCAGAAGCTACCTCAACGACTAAGCCTTATAACGATCAATTTGACGATCTTTGGGTGCCTGATCTTCAAATAAGCGATGTTAGTGCAATATTACCTACCTATTCAGAAACAGAAGTTACGCAGATCTACCAAATGCTAGTGCAATTTCGTGATAATATAGGTAAACGTACCATTGGCGTACGGGGGCGTGAAATCCTCGATCAGTTAATGCCACGTTTGTTAGAAGCTGTCTGTAGCGAAAAGCAAGCAACAATGGTGCTATCAAGGATTTTGCCGTTACTTGTTAATATTGTTAGTCGTACCACTTATTTAGAACTGTTACTTGAATATCCAACTGCTTTGAAGCAATTGATTCGCTTATGTAGTGCTTCACCAATGATTAGCGATCAGCTGGCTCATTACCCTATATTATTAGATGAGCTTATTGATATCAATTCGCTTTATCAGACTGTTGCTCCAAATGAATATAAAAGCCAGCTTTATCAATATTTATTGCGTATTGAAGTTGATGACGAAGAACAACAACTTGAAGCTTTACGTCAATTTAAACAGATGCAATTGTTGCATATAGCTGCTTGCGATGTTGAGCATGTATTAACTACCATGAAGGTCAGTGATCACCTAACTTATGTGGCTGAATCATTATTAGATTTTGTCATACAAATGGCTTGGAATCAAATGATTACTCGCTATGGCAAGCCTGAGCATTTGGCTGATAATCATAAAGGCTTGGTGGTAATTGGCTATGGTAAATTAGGCGGTTGGGAACTGGGTTATGGTTCGGATCTCGATTTGGTTTTTTTACATGATTGTCCAGTTAATAGTATAACTAACGGCAATAAGCAGATAGATAGTCGTCAATTCTATTTGCGTTTAGTTCAGCGAATTATTCATCTATTTAATGTTCGTACTAGTTTTGGGATTTTATATGAAGTTGATGTAAGGCTTCGCCCTCAGGGTGATGCAGGATTGCTTGCTTGTAGTTTAGATTCGTTCGAAGATTACCAAATGAATGAAGCTTGGACTTGGGAGCATCAAGCATTAGTCAGAGCAAGAGCTATATATGGAGAAGGTGAATTAATAAAACGTTTTAACCAAATTCGTCATAATGTACTTTGTAAAAAGCGTGATGAAGTTGTATTAAAAAAAGAAGTGCGTGAAATGCGTGAAAAAATGAGAGTACATCTAGGTAGCACTCAAAACAATTTATTTAACTTAAAAATTGATGAAGGAGGAATAGGAGATATTGAGTTTATATCGCAATATCTTGTGCTTAATTATGCTAATAAATATCCTAAAATGACAAAGTGGAGCGATAATGTTCGGATTTTAGAACTTGCGACAAATTATCAAATAATGGATAGCCAAGAAGCAGAGCAGCTAACACAAGCCTATATCGATATGCGCAACAAAATTCATAGATTAGCATTGCAATTACAATCTAGCACGGTTAATAGTTCGCAATTTGTGCAAGAAAAACAAATAGTCAACCAATGCTGGCTAAAATGGTTAACATAATAAATTGGCTTTTTATTTTAATGTTTGGTTTAACTTTATTGTGGATTTAAAATTTCTAGGAAATGTAAAAATCAATGCCACATTAATGGCATTGATGAAAAAAGTTAAAGTATATGTATATTAAGCCACTATTTTGCTTCCTTCCATAAAATCATATCTTGTTTTTCAAGTTCTGAAGCATCAAAGCCGATGGTTGTTGCCATATCTTCGCGGTCAAAAGCAATATCGCCACCATTAACAGCAAGATCACCTTTTTTAATCCCTTTAAAATCAAACAAATTGGTATCACACAGATGGGATAGGGTGATGTTTTGTGTTGCTCGGAACATGGTTTCAATGCGTCCGGGGAACTTTTTATCCCATTCATTGAGCATTTCTTTAATTACTTGCCTTTGTAAGTTGGGTTGTGAGCCACAAAGATTACAAGGAATAATCGGAAATTGTTTAATTTCAGCGTATTTGGCGATATCTTTTTCTTTGCAATAAGCTAGTGGTCGGATAATGATATGTTCACCTGAATCATTCATTAGCTTTGGCGGCATTGCTTTGAGTTTGCCACCATAAAACATATTTAAAAATAGTGTTTCTAAAATATCATCTCGATGATGGCCAAGGGCAATTTTTGTTGCACCAAGTTCTGTTGCTGTGCGATATAAAATGCCACGACGTAGCCGTGAACAAAGCGAGCAAGTTGTCTTACCTTCAGGGATTTTATCCTTGACAATACCGTAGGTGTTTTCTTGCACGATTTTATATTCAATGCCTAACGAATTTAAATATTCAGGCAATACATGTTCAGGAAATCCTGGTTGTTTTTGATCTAAGTTAACCGCTATTAGATCAAAATGTACTGGTGCACTGATTTTTAAGTTGATAAGAATATCGAGTAAAGTATAACTATCTTTACCACCTGATAAGCAAACCATAATACGATCACCTTCTTCGATCATATTAAAGTCAGCGATTGCCTCGCTAGTTAAGCGACGCAATCGTTTATGTAGTTTATTTTGATTATATGTATTCATCACAATTTTATTTGTTATTCGGCACGGCTCATGTAACGACGTTCAGCAATATGAATTTTGACTTTTTCGTGGTTATCAATATATTCAGGAACCTGAATAACAAGCCCTGTTGATAAGGTGGCAGGCTTGGTTCGTGCACTTGCTGAAGCGCCTTTAATGCTTGGCGAGGTTTCAACAATATCAAGTTCAACAGTCTGTGGCAATTCCAAGGCAAGAACTTCACCATCAGCCATTAGCACTTGAATACCATTCATACCGCCTTCAGGGATAAACAATAATTCATCTTCAATTTGTTCTTTTTTGAAAATATAAGGGGTAAAATCTTCATTATCCATGAACACATATTCATCACCATCAATATACGAAAAACTAACAGGTCGACGGGATAGTTCAATTGTTTCGAGGATATCATCACCTTTAAAGCGTT
Source organism: Gilliamella sp. Imp1-1 (assembly GCF_001690415.1). Taxonomy (NCBI): domain Bacteria; kingdom Pseudomonadati; phylum Pseudomonadota; class Gammaproteobacteria; order Orbales; family Orbaceae; genus Gilliamella; species Gilliamella sp. Imp1-1. The sequence goes on along the minus strand of NZ_LZHK01000124.1, from coordinate 33,395 downwards.
CCTCAACTTTCCCACCATTTTTTACATCGGTAAAACGCATTTTATAAAGTGTACTGGCACCGCGTGCACTTGGACTTTGAACATCAATATCTTTAACAAGTAATAATTTACCATTATAGGTGACCGCGTCACCACGTTTTATTTCATTTGCTTTAGCCATAATATATATTCTTCATGATTAATAAAAAAGGTTAAAAAATTAGCTCGCTATTTTACCGCCAACTTGCTATTGTCACCATCAAAATTTATTAAATAAACTTAAAATAAAGGAAATACCATGACAGATTCACTCCAATGTCGAAAAAACTGTGGTGCCTGTTGTATTGCTCCTTCAATTTCATCAGCTATCCCTGATATGCCTAAGGGCAAACCAGCTGGTATTGCTTGTATTCATTTAGATAACAATTATCAATGTAAATTGTTTTTTCACCCATCAAGACCGACAGTTTGTGGTCGATTAAAACCTTGTATCAAAATGTGTGGTAATAACCGTTCGCAAGCATTGAATTATTTAACTCAATTAGAACAGCTAACTAAAGGTTAATTATTGTATATAGTTAACAAAACAGTTCGATTATTAGAATTATTTATCCCGCCATCATTTTTTTTTGATACACTTTCACTCATTTTATTTATCTGTAATGATTAATATAAATTTTTAGCTGCCTACTTGGCTGTTAAATAATGTGGAGTATAAAAAGTTATGCTCCATAAGATTTACTCTCCTTAACAAAGAAGAATATTGATATGAAAAACAAATTAAAACGAGATTTGAAGGCGCGTCACTTAGCCATGATCGCCATTGGTGGTTCAATTGGCACTGGGCTATTTGTTGCCTCAGGAGCAACTGTTGCTCAGGCAGGTCCCGGTGGAGCTTTGCTTTCGTATGCCATTATAGGTGTAATGGTGTACTTTTTAATGACTAGCTTAGGGGAACTTGCTGCATATTTACCTGTTTCAGGCACCTTTGCAACTTATGGTTCACGTTATGTAGATGAAGCGTTTGGTTTTGCCATTGGCTGGAACTATTGGTATAACTGGGCAATTACGGTTGCGGTTGACCTAGTTGCCGCTCAGCTAGTTATTTCTTATTGGTTTGATGCCGGTTCTTATAGCTGGTTATGGAGTTTATTGTTTTTAAGTATCATCTTTTGTTTAAACTATATTTCAGTTAAAGGTTTTGGTGAAGCTGAATTTTGGTTTTCATTAATTAAAGTCGTCACCGTTATTGTTTTTATTATTGTTGGTTTATTAATGATTATTGGTATTTTCCATGGTGCAGAAGGTGCGGGCTGGCAAAATTGGACCATCAAAGAAGCGCCTTTTGCAGGTGGATTTTCATCAATGATTGGTGTAGCAATGGTAGTTGGATTTTCATTTCAAGGTACCGAATTAATTGGAATTGCAGCTGGTGAATCAAAAGATCCAGAAAAAAATATTCCTAAAGCAATGCGACAAGTCTTTTGGCGAATACTGTTATTTTATATCTTTGCGATTTTAGTCATCAGTTTAATTATTCCTTATACTGATCCTAATTTACTACGTAATGATGAAACCGATATAAGTGTTAGTCCATTTACCCTAGTATTTGAACATGCAGGATTATTATCAGCTGCGGCATTAATGAATGCAGTTATACTGACTTCAGTTTTATCTGCGGGTAACTCAGGACTTTATGCTTCGACCCGTATGCTTTATGCTCTTGCTAAAGAAGGTAAAGCACCTAAAATCTTTGCAAAATTATCATCATCAGGTGTACCCCGTGCAGCGTTATTAGCAACGACGTTTGTGGCCATGCTTTGCTTCTTAACGTCGATGTATAAAGATCAGGTTGTTTATTTGTGGTTGCTCAATATGTCTGGTATGACCGGTTTTATTGCTTGGTTAGGAATTGCAATTAGTCATTATCGTTTTAGAAAGGGTTACCTTATGCAAGGTCATGATGTTAATCAATTACCATATAAATCAAGCTGCTTCCCATTTGGCCCTGTTTTTGCTTTCGTATTATGTTTAATTATAACACTTGGCCAGAATTACGAAGCCTTCCTACAAGATTCTATTGATTGGAATAGTGTAATTGCAACCTATATCGGTTTACCATTATTTTTAATGATTTACTTTGGCTATAAAATAGTTAAAAAAACAAAATGGGTTAAATACGATCAAATGAACTTTTCTAAAGATGATTCGCTCACTAGTTAGTTTGAATATCTCACTTCTCCGTCGACTTTTGTCGACGGTTTTTTTATTACAAAAGAGAAAAATAAACAGTTATATAGCTATAAAAGTTTATTCTGATAACGATATTAGCGACTTCGGAAGATGATGCGTGCTTTAGATAGATCGTAAGGTGTCATTTCAACAGTAACTTTATCACCAGTTAAAATACGAATATAGTTCTTTCGCATCTTACCAGAAATATGTGCAGTAACGATATGACCATTTTCAAGTTCAACACGAAACATCGTATTTGGAAGAGTATCAAGTATAGTTCCTTGCATTTCAATGTTATCTTCTTTTGCCATTGGGGCCTCTTAATAATAAGTACAAATTAAATATACTCAACTAACTTTTCTCGTCTAAGCACCATAGTGCAAAGATATAGCATTGCGCTTTTATGTCACCTAGAAGGTGTTTTATTCGATGACAAAGTAAAGTTAAGTATAAACACAAAAAGCTGAGTTTAAAATAAATAAACACAGCGGCGAAATAATGCCGAAAAAACTGTCAGATGTAAAGCCCTTTCTACTATTTCTTTGCAGTATAAAGTCCTTGCTGATGAATGTAATGCCACACTTTGGGCGGTAACAAATTTTCACAGCTGACTTGGTTGTTAATATTTTGTCTGATTTCAGTAGCTGAAATATCTTCAAGTGGCGTATGTGCAAAAAAGATATAACCATGTGGTGAATTGTGTAGATCTTTAACGTTTGTGGTATAATGCACATCAATCCATTGTTGTAACTCAATGTTATCAGTTTTTTGGGCATAACCTGGTCTACGGCAAATTAGTAAATGGCAATAATCAAGCAACGTTTTCCATTTATTCCAAGTCGGTAAACTCAATAATGAATCTTGTCCCATAATAAATGCCAATCCTTCACTATTCCCATTTTCTTGTCGCCAGGCTTGAAGAGTTTCGATAGTATAAGAAGGACGTGTTGAAGTTTCAGGTAAGATCTCTCTTACATTCAACGCAAATAATGGTAAACCTTCGATAGCCAATTTTAACATTGCCAAGCGTTGTTCAGTACTCGCTTCGGGTTGTGGTTTATGAGGAGGGATATGATTAGGCAATAAACTAATTTGCTTTAATCCGACTTCATTTGCTAACGAAATAGCAGGGCGAAGGTGTCCATAATGGATCGGATCAAAAGTTCCTCCTAATAATGCAGTTAACATTTATCTAATCCCATAAATTGCATCGATAAATTAAATATTGCGTCCCATATTCGTGCTTGGTTATCATGCTTTAAACTGATTTCGATCTCTGTCAATTTGGCTAACAAATTAAATAGGTCATTAATATCGCAACGGTTGAGATAACTGGTATATATCGTTCTTTTATTTTGCCAAACCTTATATTCATCGAAAACTTGTTTTAATGATTTTTGTTGCAATCCTTTTTTTAAATTGATCATCAATATCAATTCACGTTGAACAATCCGCAATAAAATTAACGGCTCAAATTCATTTATTTTTAATTGTTGTAAAATATGAATGGCTCGCTTTGTTTTATTGGCAATCATCGCATCAATCCAATGATATGGTGTAAATATTGCCGAATCATTTATATTATTTTCGACTTCATCATAAGAAATGCTCTGATTAGGATACAACAACTTAAGTTGTGCAATAATTTGTGTTAATGCTAGTAAATTGCCTTCATAATAATAGCAAAGCAGTTCAATTGCCTTTGGTTCAATGGTCATTTGTTGTTGTTGCAAATGATTTTTAATCCATTGTGGTAACTGTAAAGTATCGGGTGTAGTGCAATTGACAACCACCAATTTATCAGATAAAGCTTTATACCAAGTAGCGTTTTCTTGCGATTTCGTAATTTTGTTAAGTGTAATAACCAGCGCAATACCAGGGGTTAAAACCTCACTTAGTGTATTGAGTTTGGTAGTGATAGCTGCGTTTAATGAACCCTCACCAAAATCAAGAAAAATCAGAGTATTTGCAGAAAATAGATTCATAGCCTGACAGCTATCATAAATTGCTGTCCAATCAGTTTGATTATCAATTACAAAAGTAAGTTGCTCGTCAAATCCTTCTTGTAAAAAGGCCTTGCGTAACTCAGTTTGCACATAATGCTGTAAATAGGGATCACTACCTAAAATTAAATAATAGGGTGCCCCCACTTTATGGTTAATTTGATCGGCGCTAATTTTAATCATGTCAATGTTAATTTACTGCATGAATCGATTTTAATTTACGGATGACTTGTTTAGCCGCTTGTTTAAACATTTCGTTTTCAATCAAGTCTTGTTCAACCGTCTTAGCCAAAGCTTCAGCAGGATTATCAAAAAACGTTCTAAACACGCGTACGCTTATTGGATAAGTCTGTTGACCAGTAATAACAACTTGTGCTTCAATCGTTAGCACTAATTGATATTCCGCAGCTTTACCATCTTGATAAATCGAGATGGTATTGCGACTTAGGTTTTCACTTACCATTTTTAACAATGGTACCTGACCTGAAGCATTATTATTCGTTATTGTCACATCATTATCGTGTAATAACTCTTTAATATTGCGAGACAACCGGCCATAAGGGTCATAACTTATGTAAGACATCGTTTTAAAACTTTCTGGTACTTCTGTCTCATGTTGCAAGTGAAATCCACATCCTGTTAAGGATATTGTTAATAACATAATTAATGCTAAATATTTTTTCATATCAATAACCGCCTAAATTTAGTTATCAAACAATATTAACCAACAACAAGATTTAATAATTTACCCGGTACATAAATCACTTTACGGATAGCAACATCATTCAAATATTTTTGGATGTTAGGCTCTTGTTTTGCTTGTGATACAACAAAATCTTGATCGGCATCGGCAGGTACAATAAATTTACCGCGGACTTTGCCATTGATTTGTACAACAATGAGTTTTTCGTCCTCAACCATTGCCGATTGATCTGCAACAGGCCAAGTTGTATTATCAATCGATTCGTTGTTACCTAAAGCTTGCCACATAACAAAACAAGCGTGAGGCATCATAGGGTAAAGTAGTCGAACAATCGCATTTAAAGCTTCATTCATTAGAGCGCGATCTTGCCCAGTTTCTTGTGGTGCTTTTTGTAAGCGATTCATAAATTCCATCACAGCGGCAATAGCCGTATTAAATGTTTGGCGGCGGCCAATATCATCACTCACTTTCGCTATGGTTTTATGTAATTCACGACGCAATGATTTTTGTTCACTATCTAGAGCTGTAACGTCTAGTTTTGCTGCTACACCTTTTTGGGTATGTTCATAAACTAAACGCCATACACGTTTAATAAATCGGTTTGCACCCTCAACGCCAGATTCTTGCCATTCTAGAGTCATATCAGCAGGCGAAGCAAACATCATAAACAATCGAACGGTATCAGCACCATATTTTTCAACCATCTCTTGTGGATCGATGCCATTATTTTTTGATTTTGACATTTTTGTCATACCAGCATGAACTAGCTCATTGCCATGACTATCGACAGCTTTAGCAATGCGGCCCTTATCATCACGTTCAATAGTGACTTCAGTTGGCGAAACCCAAATACGTTCATTTGTTGGGCTAGTATAATAAAATGCATCAGCTAATACCATACCTTGGCAAAGTAGGCGTTTTGCTGGCTCATCTGACGATACCAAACCAAAATCACGCATTAATTTATGGAAAAATCTAAAATAAAGTAAATGCATAATGGCATGTTCAATACCACCAACATACTGATCAACAGGTAACCAGTAATTTGCCGCCTTTTCGTCTAACATACCTTTGTCGTAGTTTGGACAAGTGTAACGAGCATAATACCAAGAAGATTCCATAAAGGTATCAAACGTATCGGTTTCACGTAGTGCAGGTTGACCGTTAACGGTTGTTTTAGCCCAGTTAGAATCTGCCTTAATTGGACTGGTAATACCATTCATTTCAACATTTTCAGGTAAAATAACGGGTAATTGGTCTTCTGGTGTTGGTATGGTTGTACCATCTTCAAGCGTCACCATTGGGATTGGTGCACCCCAATAACGTTGACGCGAAACACCCCAATCACGTAAACGGTAATTAACTTTACGTTTACCAATACCTAATGCAATTAACTTATCAGCAACAGCATTAAATGCTTGATCAAAATCAAGACCATCAAATTCGCCTGAATTAAATAACTTGCCATGCTCAGTATATGCTTTTTCAGAAAGATCTGGTGCGTTACCGTCTTGAGTTAAAATAACAGGATTGATTGGTAAGTGATATTTAGAAGCAAATTCATAATCGCGTTCATCGTGACTTGGTACAGCCATTACTGCACCTGTACCATATTCAATTAACACAAAATTAGCAATCCAAACAGGGACTTTTTTACCTGTTAAAGGATGAATAGCATAAAAGCCTGTGGCAATACCTTTCTTTTCCATGGTTGCCATATCAGCTTCGGCTGTTTTGGTATTTTTGCATTCAGCAATAAATTCAGCAATTTTAGGATCGTTTTGAGCTGCTAATTGTGCAAGAGGGTGCTCTGCGGCGATAGAGACAAAGCTAACGCCCATTAATGTATCAGGACGAGTTGTATAAACGCGTAATTTATCAGAATAATTTTCAACAGCAAAATCAAACTCAACCCCTTCAGAACGACCAATCCAGTTACGTTGCATGGTTTTAACTTGCTCTGGCCAGCTTTCAAGCGTATCCAAATCATTAAGTAGTTCTTCGGCATATTCGGTAATTTTAATAAACCATTGTGGAATTTCTTTGCGCTCAACAGGGGTACTACAACGCCAACAACAACCTTCAACCACTTGCTCATTAGCAAGTACGGTCTGATCATTTGGGCACCAGTTAACTGCCGATGTTTTTTTATAAACTAAGCCTTTTTCGTATAACTTAGTAAAAAACCATTGTTCCCATTTATAATATTCAGGACGACAAGTAGTAATTTCACGATCCCAATCATAACCAAATCCTAAAAGTTGTAATTGCTTTTTCATATAAGCAATATTTTCATAGGTCCATTTTGCAGGTGCAGTATTGTTTTTAATTGCAGCACCTTCAGCAGGCAAACCAAACGCATCCCAACCGATTGGCTGTAGTACATTTTTACCATTTAAACGTTGGTAACGTGAAATGGTATCACCAATGGTGTAGTTACGAACATGACCAAGATGCAAACGCCCAGAAGGGTAAGGTAGCATCGATAAGCAGTAATATTTTTCTTTTGACGAGTCTTCAGTAGCGTGAAAGGTTTTATTTTCTTGCCAATGTTTTTGTACTATGGCTTCTATTTCATCTGGGCGATATTGTTCTTGCATGACGAGTTAATGTCCTATCTATTATTACTAATAAAAATATGCTGCTAATTGTATTGGTTATTGATTCGTTTTACAAACGATATATGAAGTAAGATATTGATTTCTTGTTATGATAAATTCTAAGTTATTGAGCATATCTTATTACTGATATTTAATAAATAACAAAGCTTTAATAGGTTAAGGTGAAAGGAGTACAACAAGTTAAATTAATTGCTATTTAAGTGTGATTAAATAGCAATTAAAGATAGGTATCTTAATTATAAAACAGTCTAACCGCCATTAAAAACGCTAGTAAAACGTGATAAAAATGATCGTTGTTCTTCTTTAGGAATGTTTTTAAGATTTGCTTGAATCAGTTGATCAAGTTTTTGGGTTTCATCAGCTAAGCCTAATTCATTATAAGCATTACGCATTAAAAGCAATGCTTCTTTAGTTGAATCGGTATCTGGGAACATAATTAACATTTCAGTCACGCGATTAATCACAGCTACATAAGCACCGCGTTTTGTATAGAATTGTGCGACTTTTAACTGATAGCGAGCCAATCTATTTTTCAAAAATACAAGGCGTTTTTGCGCATCGGCTGCATATTGACTGTTTGGAAAACTAGATAGTAGATAAGAAAAGTCCTTAAATGCAGCTGAAGCATAATCGGGATCGCGATCTGAACGATCAACATTAAACCAACCTTGGATCATATTGTCGTCTTGTGCCATATTTGAAATGCCACGCATATAAATAACCCAATCAATATTTGGATGCGTTGGATTCAATTTCAAAAAACGGTCAATTGACGCAATTGCTAACGGTAAGTCAGCTGATTTATAGTAAGCGTAAATCAAATCAAGTTGAACTTGTTGAGAATAAGGACCAAAAGGATAATTTTTGTCCAAGGACTCTAATATAGTAATACTGGATTTAATATTACCATTTTCAAGCTCAGACTTCGCTTTGTTATGTAGTTCAATCTCGGGTACATTTTCAACATCGGGCTTGGAAGAAGTACAGCCAATTAGCATGCCACTTAAAGCGATAGCTAGCAAAGAGTGTAAACGCAATTTCATTCAGTTTTTGATCCAAATATAATTAAACATTAAAGGCGATGATTAGTATATAATACTCTAAAACATAACAGCTTAAAATAGATAAATTACACATGCATGAGTTAAAATTATCAACTAAAATCGAACAAAGTCAACTAGGAATGCGTTTAGATCAAGCATTATCCGAGCTTTTTACTGATTATTCACGCTCAAGAATAAAAGATTGGATTATTAATAATAAAGTCACTGTCAACGATGTTATCGTTAATAAACCAAAAGAAAAAGTGCTCGGTGGCGAAATAATAACTATTAATGCTGAAATTGAACAAGAAACTTATCATCAACCAGAAGATATAAAGCTTGATATTGTTTACGAGGATGATGACATTTTGGTGATTAATAAACCTCGTGATTTAGTTGTGCATCCTGGAGCAGGTAATCCTGATGGTACGGTATTAAATGCCTTATTGCATTATTATCCTGAGATAGCACGCGTACCCCGCGCAGGTATTGTGCATCGTCTAGATAAAGATACAACAGGGCTAATGGTTGTAGCTAAAACTATTATGGCACAAACACATTTGGTCGAATCACTTCAACTACGCGAAATTACACGCGAATATGAAGCTGTGGTCATGGGGATTATTACCGCAGGAGGAACCGTTGATCAGCCTATCACCCGTCATCCAACCAAACGTACACATATGGCTGTATTCCCAACGGGTAAACCAGCGGTTACCCATTATAGAGTGATGGAAAAATATCGCCTACATACACGTTTGCGATTGCGTTTAGAAACAGGGCGAACTCACCAAATCCGAGTGCACATGGCACATATTGCTCACCCACTAATTGGTGACCCACTCTACGGTGGAAGACCAAGGCCGCCTAAGGGGGCTAGTGAATCTTTTATTCAAACTTTACGCGATTTTAATCGCCAAGCATTACACGCTACCATGTTGCGATTATATCATCCTATAACAGGTGAACAAATGGAATGGCATGCTCCTATTCCTGAAGATATGCAAAATTTAATACAAGCTTTACAAGAAGATACCGAACAGCATAAAGATGAACTAGATTGGTGATAAATATGATTAAATCGATTTACCCATATTGGACAGCCCCAAAAAAAATTCATGCCTTTACTTCAACACGGACTGGTGGCGTTAGTTTAGCGCCATTTGCAAGTTTAAATATGGGAAATCGAACTGGTGATAATTCAGAACATATTGCTGAAAACCGCCGAAGAATTATTCAAGCCGAACAAATACCAAGCGAACCGTATTGGTTAACGCAAACTCACAGCACAACAGTGCTTGATATATCACAAATTGCTTTACAGCCTCCAACAGGTAACATCGATTCTTATCAAACTTTTGAAGCTGATGGATCATATACCAATCAACCTAAGCAAGTTAGTGTGGTGTTAACCGCAGATTGCATGCCTGTACTTTTTTGTACAACAAAAGGTGACGAAGTTGCAGCTGCCCATGCCGGTTGGCGAGGATTATGTAATGGTATATTAGAAGAAACAATCAAAAAATTTTCAAGCTCACCATCAAACATCATTGCTTGGATGGGACCAGCCATTAGTGTCAAAAAATTTGAGGTAGGTATTGAAGTCAAACAACAATTTGAAAAAGTCGATCCAAAAGCACAAGAAGCGTTTAAATTGATCAACCCAACTGAACAAAAATACCTAGCAGACCTATATCTAATTGCCAAACAACGTTTACAAGCAGTAGGAGTAACGCAAATTTTTGGTGGTGATTATTGTACTTATACTGAACAAGATGAATTCTTCTCTTATCGACGTGAAAATAGAACTGGTAGAATGGCATCAATGATCTGGTTTGAATAAAATAGTTTTTTTAAGCTAAAAACTTTCAATTTTTAGCTGTTTTGTAAAATATTCATAGTATAAAGATCTGCGGTAAATGTTAATATACAAAATTATAACATTTAAACCGCCATAAGATCTGAAGGTTTTCTATTGTTCAATTATTACTTTATTTCGCTAACAAAAGAAGGTAATTGCCAAGCCCCACCGTCAAAACCTAAGCATTCACCTGTACTTATATTAGAGGAAAGCATAAATTTATGTCCATTCCAAGTCCAACTAGATTTTTCTAAACAATCTCCCTCACCTCTTAGCTTAGCTATACTGGATATTGTTCCATTTTTGTATGTATTACCCTCATTATTTATAAATTTTATATTTTTATTACTTGGTTTAGCAGTGTTAGAAATTATCCAATAGGCGTTACCTGAGTTATAAGCGCTAAACCAACACCAAGTTTCAAGTAAATCGTGGTTATTATCTAATTTAATTAATCGAAATCTTTTATCATATCCTTGTGTTTCATCATAATAAGGATCTTCTAAATCATAAGCATCACATTTAGCTTCATGTATATAGCATTTTTTGAATTGAGGGAATATTTTAATTACTTCATTGGTATTAAGTTCTTGACTTTGTTCTGGATCAATTACTTTACTTTTTTTATAGTTGGTACAGGTATTGGTGCATAAACGTTTGATTCATTTTTATTACCATGTGCTATAACTGCGCCAGTTGTACCAACCCATCCTTGTTTTTTGTCCATTGTCAACATGACATCATAAAATCCGCCATTGGTATAGGATGATTGACTTCTATTGTTACGGAATATAACTTTCTCATTTTTTGTAAACGCTTGAATAATTTTTGTAGCTTGGTTTTGTGACAACTGATAAATATTATTTTGTATCTCTTTTTATTCGCCTAAATACTCTTGATTAATAAATGCAGCCAATGAATTATCCAATTGTTGAGTGTTTTTAATTTCAATATCTTCTTCATTTTCTTCTTTGTTATTTTTTGTTCTAACATAAATTTCAACTGGCTGATTAGCTCCCGCTTTTCGCTTGAATAGTATTGACGATTTTATCACTTCTTTATCAGATATATCACTATATTCTATAACACGACAAGTTAAAGTATTATCACAAACTATATCCCAAGCTATAACTGGAGTTGTAAACAAAGTTAGCAAAAAACAATAGCAAAAACGCATGACAGTTAATTCCATATAAGTAGTTTATATGAGGTTATTATAGATTAAATAATTATTTAATTAAAATTAATGAAACTTTTTAATTTTATGAATATTTAATTAGTTCTCTTTAGTCCTAATTATCATTCTATATTGGCAAACTTATGGCTTTGCACACTCAAAAGCCATTTATTATTCAGTCGATTTTGGTTGATTTTACCTAACAAATCTATCGTTTCAAACATATTAAATGCACCATCTTTTTCACAAGGTGATAGATAATAGTGTTTGGCTTGGATATGAGTTTCAATATATTGACAAAAAGGAATAAAATTGCAGTGATTTTCGGCTACTATGCGTACTTCATTTGCTATTGGTTGTGCTATTTTTTGATAGCGTGACTGATAACAAAATTTAGGGCTTAGCGCAATATAATCAATAAGCGGATCGACTTTACCAAGACCGTTGCTTTCAATGGCGATAAAATAACCCGCTTTTTTAAGTGGCAAAAGCAATTCAGGTAACGCTTTAACCATTGTCGGTTCGCCACCTGTAATAATAATATTTTTGCTTTTATATTCGCCCACTTTAGTCATTAAAGCATCTAACGTGAATCGAGTAAATTTGCGAAAATTAGTGTCACACCAGGCGCAATTTAAATTGCATCCTGCAAAACGAATAAAAACGGCAGGCATGCCAGTATTATAACCTTCGCCTTGTAAGGATTCGAAGATTTCAACAATACGAAATTCAATCATCATTAACTCCGATGATATTCACAATACGAAGTTGGCGTTTCCCATACTTTGATCATCGAAACAGGCAAATATTGCGATAAGCAATCAAAAATAAATTTGCTCATTCCTTCTGCGGTGGTTCTACATGGAAAGGCAAAAATTTTACGATCCATTTCTTGTAGTAACGACGCGATACGGCACTCATTAGGGTTATGTTGATAGTAAAGATAGGCGTGATCTAACGGATCGACAATATGTTGTTTAACTATTAGCTTTAAATCGGCATAATCCATCACCATATCTTGGCTTGAGCCGTTATCAATAAGCTCTCCGCTAATTTCAACTAATAGGCGATAAGTGTGTCCGTGCAGATTATGACACTTTTTATTGTGCCCATCTAACATGTGACAAGCATCAAATTGAAACTCTTTGGCTATTTTGAACATTTTATATTCCTAGTTTTTTTTCGTGGGATGGGTTACGAACCACGGTTAGCGAACCTAACAAAATAAAGGTAACAATATAAGGGATAAAAGTGAATTTGTCATCTTACCAGTATATCTTAAAACGAAATTTAGATGTAATTGCTTGAATTGCAAACAGCTTTATTTTTATGTCAATTAATTCTTACATACTTGATAATCTTGTTGTATAAATTTTGTAAAAAATATTTTAACTTTGCTCTTGAAATTTAGGTTGCAACACTCATTTAGATCACATGCAAATGGATTAAATGTGTTAAGCGTTTAATCCAAATTTATTGCTCAGGAGATAAACACTATGAGGTTAGATAAACTAACAAATAAGTTTCAACAAGCTTTAGCTGATGCGCAGTCAATGGCATTAGGTAAAGACAATCAATATATAGAGCCTGTGCATGTCCTATCAGCCATGCTTAATCAAGAAGGGAGTAGTGTAATGCCTTTATTGATTGCAGCAGGTGCAAATATTGTTAATTTACAACAAGAATTAGCTCAAGCTATTGACCGATTACCCCAAGTTCAAGGTGTGGGTGGAGATGTTATTCCATCGCAAGATTTTGTTCGAGTATTAAATCTTTGCGATAAATTATCCCAAAAGAACGGTGATAGCTATATTTCATCAGAACTCTTTATATTAGCCGCTTTAGAAGATAAGGGCAGTTTAGGCGATCTTCTTAAAAGATCAGGTGTTAATAAAGATAAATTTAGCCAAGCAGTTAATCAAGTAAGAGGTAGCGATAACGTGAACGATCCTAATGCAGAAGATCAACGCGGTGCACTTAAAAAATACACCATTGATTTAACTCAACGAGCAGAACAAGGTAAGCTTGATCCTGTTATTGGTCGTGATGAAGAAATCCGTCGAACTATTCAGGTATTACAACGTCGTACTAAAAATAATCCAGTATTAATTGGGGAACCAGGTGTAGGGAAAACTGCTATTGTAGAAGGATTAGCACAACGTATTGTTAACCGTGAAGTCCCTGAAGGATTACGACATAAACGCGTTTTATCATTAGACATGGGGGCATTAATTGCTGGTGCCAAATATCGAGGGGAATTTGAAGAACGCCTAAAAGCCGTGCTTAAAGACTTAGCAAAAGAAGAAGGTCGCATTATATTATTTATTGACGAAATCCATACCATGGTTGGCGCAGGAAAAAGCGATGGAGCAATGGATGCTGGTAATATGTTAAAACCCGCATTAGCTCGTGGTGAATTACACTGCGTGGGAGCAACAACGCTTGATGAATACCGTCAATATATTGAAAAAGATCCTGCGTTAGAGCGTCGTTTCCAAAAAGTATATGTTGCCGAACCAACAGTTGAAGATACTATCGCTATTTTGCGTGGTTTAAAAGAACGTTATGAACTGCATCACCATGTGCAAATAACCGATCCGGCAATCGTAGCTGCGGCTACATTATCGCATCGTTATATTTCTGATCGCATGTTACCTGACAAAGCGATTGATTTAATTGACGAGGCCGCATCAAGTATTCGTATGCAAATGGATTCAAAACCAGAATCTTTAGATCGACTTGAAAGGCGCATAATTCAACTTAAACTTGAACAACAAGCGCTTAAAAAAGAATCTGATGATGCGAGTAAAAAGCGACTACAAATGTTAAATGATGAACTTTCTGAAAAAGAAAAGGAATATGCTTCACTTGAAGAAGAGTGGAAGTCAGAAAAGGCAGCTGTTTCGGGGACTCAAAACATCAAAGCAGAACTAGAAAAGGCACGTACTGAAATAGAGCAAGCTCGTCGAGCTGGCGACTTGAACAAAATGTCAGAATTACAATATGGCAAAATTCCAGAGCTCGAAAAGAAACTTGCTTCAGCAACGCAGTTAGAAGGCAAAACCATGAAGTTATTGCGTAACAAAGTGACCGATAACGAAATTGCAGAAGTATTATCTAAAGCGACAGGTATTCCAGTTTCTAGAATGCTTGAGAGCGAAAAAGATAAACTATTGCACATGGAAGATGCCTTACATAAACGTGTAATAGGTCAAAATGAAGCAGTATTAGCGGTTGCAAATGCGATTCGACGTAGCCGAGCAGGGCTTTCAGATCCAAATAAACCGATTGGATCATTCCTATTCTTAGGACCAACTGGTGTCGGTAAAACCGAGCTTTGCAAATCATTGGCTAACTTTATGTTTGATAGCGAAGATGCTATGGTGCGTATAGATATGTCAGAGTTTATGGAAAAACACTCCGTTGCTCGCTTAATTGGTGCACCTCCAGGTTATGTTGGGTATGAAGAAGGGGGGTATTTAACCGAAGCAGTTAGACGACGACCATACTCAGTAATTTTACTTGATGAAGTCGAAAAAGCACACCCAGATGTCTTTAATATCTTACTGCAAGTATTGGATGATGGGCGCTTAACAGATGGTCAAGGTCGCACAGTTGATTTTCGTAACACTGTCATAATTATGACATCAAACTTAGGTTCTGACCTAATTCAAGGTCAAGTTGAACTAAGTTATGACGAAATAAAATCTCTAGTGATGACGGTTGTAACCAAACACTTTAGACCAGAATTTATCAATCGTATTGACGAAACAGTGGTATTCCACCCATTAGGTCAAGAAAGCATTAAAGCGATTGCAAAAATTCAGTTAGCACACGTTGAAAAACGTTTAGAAGAACGTGGTTACCAATTGGATATTTCGGATGCGGCACTTGAACAGTTAGCTAAGGTTGGCTTTGACCCAATTTATGGCGCAAGACCGTTAAAACGATCGATCCAACAAGAGATCGAAAACCCATTGGCACAACAAATACTGTCAGGTAAATTAGTCCCAGGTAAAACTATTCATCTAGATTTAGTTGGCGGCAACATTGAAGCTCAATAGTAATAAAACTTCAAAAGACAAACCGACCTTTATGGTCGGTTTTTTATGCTTGATACAATTTAGTTTACCTATAGTACTTAGAATTTAATCAGACAAACATTATTTTCGCAAAATGGATGTCTGATGAATAAAATAACAACAACACAAACCTGAACCCAACTAAACAACTCATTTTATACTTTAACATATAGTTATCTGAAACTTTTTGACAAAATTTTTTTAAAACCGTTTTCAAAATTTTGCAACCAAAGCTCAATCAAACTAGCTTTTATTAGTTGTTAAAAGTAACAACTTTAACTATTTTGTCTAGCGTTTTTGCCATTAAGTAATTCTAATTTTACATACCACAATAATAACTTTTTTTTATTATAAAATTACCTTAGAACACGTTATATTATTGCCATAAATAAAAAAGGAAAGATTAAACATGAAAAATTTATTAAAAAAATTAGTTATTTTCGGTTGTTTAAGCTTGCCAATGGCAAGTTATGCTGCCTTACCTGAATCGATTAAAGTTGGTTCGGATACGTCCTATGCGCCTTTTGATTTTATTGATGCTAATGGTGAAGTTACTGGATTCAACATTGAAATCACGAAAGCATTGTGTGAAAAGATCAATATTAAATGTACTTTTCAATCGACCGACTTCGATGCGTTGATTCCGTCGTTATTATCAAGAAAGATTGATATTATCTCGTCTTCGCTAATGATGACTGAAAAACGTAAAAAACAGATCGCTTTTTCTGACGAAATCTTTATGACTTATTCACGTTTGATTGTTAAAGAGGGTACTAATTTAATGCCTAATGCTGAGTCATTGAAAGGTAAGCGTGTTGGTGTTGAGCAAGGTACATCGCAAGAACATTTTGCCAACGAAATGTGGCGTCCGAACGGTGTAGTTATAGTGCCTTATCAAAATCAGTTACAAGTATTTTCTGATCTAGTGGCAGGTCGTTTAGATGCGGCATTGCAAGATGAAGTCACAGGCAGTTATGCCTTTTTAAAACAGCCACAAGGTAAAGGTTTTATTTTTTCTGGTGATGCTCTAACCGATGCGAACTACTTTGATGTTGGAGTAGGAATTGGTTTTCGTAAAAATGATAATGAGTTGCGCGAAGCCTTTAACCTAGCTTTAAAAGACCTCTTAGCTGATGGCACCTACCAAAAAATCAACAATAAGTATTTTGATTTTAATGTGTACGGTAATAAAAAATAAACCATGCAGGGGTATATTTCTTTAATTTGTCAAGGTGCATGGTTGACTATTATTTTAGCATTGACATCGCTACTACTGGCCATGATACTTGGTATTGTTTGTGCATTAGGTAAACTGAGTCATTCAAAAGTATGTAATGTGCTTTGTCAGGCTTATACATCGTTAATTCGAGGTGTACCCGATTTAGTGTTGATGATGCTAATCTTTTTTGGCTTGCAGTTTTTGGTTAATAATATAACTGATTATTTTAACGCTCCTTTTATTGAAGTTGATCCTTTAATCGCTGGTATTATTACGTTAGGCTTTATTTATGGGGCATATTTTACCGAAACTTTTAGAGGAGCTTATCTTGCGGTTTCTAGAAACACCTTAGCGGCAGCAACAGCGCTTGGTTTAAGTAAAGTGCAAGTGTTTCGGTATGTAATGTTTCCTTTAATGATGCGCTTTGCCCTGCCAGGTATTGCTAATAATTGGTTAGTGGTGTTAAAAGCTACAGCATTAGTGTCGTTATTGGGGTTATCGGATTTAGTCAAAGCTACTAAAAATGCAGGCGAAGCTCTGTACCAACCTTTGTTATTTGCTTTGATTGCTGCGGCGTTTTATCTGTTTTTTACATCAATATCTAATATCATTTTATGGTGGCTTGAGCGGTATTATTCTATTGGCATTACCAAAACTAAATTATAAGAACTCATGTTAGAAATTATTCAACAATATTGGCAATCACTACTATGGACCGATGGTTATAATATCACTGGTCTTGCGATGACGCTGTGGATTTTGATTTTATCGGTTCTAATGGGGGGGATTTTGTCGCTAGTGTTAGCGGTAGGGCGAAACGCGCAAAATAAACTGATTAAATTACCTATTTGGCTATTTACATATATTTTTCGAGGTACGCCTTTATATGTGCAGTTATTGATTATTTACACTGGTATATATACCTTAAGTGTGGTTAAAAATAATGCTTGGTTAGGAGATTTTTTTCAAAGTGGTTTAAATTGTACGGTGTTAACCTTTACCCTAAACACTTGCGCATATACTACTGAAGTTTTTGCTGGAGCTATGCGGAATGTGCCAAATGGCGAAATTCAAGCTGCGACAGCACTTGGTTTTAATCGTTTTCAACTTTATCGTTATATCATTTTTCCAAGAGCATTTCGTATTGCATTGCCAGCTTATAGTAACGAGGTCATTTTTATGTTGCATTCAACTGCACTGGCTTTTACTGTTACTGTGCCAGATGTGATGAAGATTGCACGCGATATTTATGCTGAAACTTATCAACCTTTTCATGCTTTTGGTATTGCAGCTGTGATTTATCTTTGTGTGAGCTTTATGTTGATTTTTAGTTTTAGAAAGTTGGAGCAACGTTATTTGGCTTTTCAGCAGGCTAGTAAGCAAAACAATTAATAATTTGATTCAAACAAACAGATTATTTTGCAATTTATTTATGATTTTATTGATCTTTCAAAATAAAAAATCCGACAATTGTAATGACATTTGCCGGATTTTGGTTGTTTGTCGATTTGACAACATGTTAATTTATAGGATAAAAATCGCTTGTAGAGTCGGTATCATCATCATGGTGACTTGAGCCAGGTAATGCTCTAGCTCGTTCAATAGGAACATAACTGCCGCTAGGCGTTTCTACTTGGCACTCGCCTAAAAAGATAGAATATTTTGTGTTAGCTCGCATACTTTCCCCTCTAAAATAACAGTGAGTTGCATTATATAAATCAACGCGACAAAGTAATGCAATACCTAACCAAGTAATTAATACAGCTAAAGCAACCCATTTTAGATGTTTCCAAGTAAAAAGCCAAAAACCGATCCCTCTAAAACGGCAGTACCCAAAAACGAGTAATAAAACTGCTATAAACCCTAAAAATTCGTATAACCAAAATAGCCACATAGTAATCTCCCACACGTTAGTTGAATGCTATTTTATACTAACTTTGGCTATACTTCTATATACTTGCGTCTATGAGTTTGCTTACATCCAAGATCCGTTACGAATAATACCGACCGCTAATCCTTCAATGGCAAAATTTTGGTGTTCTAGATCAACTTTGATTGGCGAAAACTCGGCATTTTCGGCAAGTAGATGTACATGCTTGCCCTTACGCGACAACCGTTTAACCGTAACTTCATCATCAATACGAGCTACAACAACTTGTCCATTTTTAACGTCTTGGGTTTTATGTACAGCCAACAAGTCACCGTCAAATATACCAATATCTTTCATTGACATACCTTGCACTCTTAATAAAAAGTCTGCGCGAGGTTTAAATAGTGAAGGATCAACTTGGTAATGGCTTTCAATATGCTCTTGCGCTAATATTGGCGATCCAGCCGCGACTTGTCCAATAAGCGGTAAACCTTCCTGTTCGTTTGGCTCAATAGGTGTTTCAAGTAAAAGGCGAATTCCACGCGATGAGCCGGCAATCATTTCAATTGCGCCTTTTTTAGCTAAAGCTTTCAGATGCTCTTCGGCTGCGTTAGCAGATCTAAATCCCAATTTTTGAGCAATTTCAGCACGTGTGGGCGGCATACCGGTAGTTTTAATGTTATTTTTTATTAAATCATAAATCTGTTGTTGGCGATCAGTTAACGGTCTCATTACATATTCCTGTTTTTATATACAGATACATGTGATTATATACAGCTAATAATATAAAACAACTGTTTTATTTAATTTATTTTTCAATTGGTGGTTAATTTATGGGGGGGGGTTATTATGCGCTAATTTTGTGAATTATTCTGGAAATGCAATAGTTAATTAACAACTGAATCTTTCTCCTTATTAGTATTATTTAATCAACTTATATATATGTTATAATAAAGCAATTTTTTGTTGGATTGGAATTTGCTTTATGCCTTATGTTGTTGCGCTCAGTGGTGGTATTGCCAGCGGTAAAAGCACTATTGCTGATTTGTTTGCCAAATTAGGCGTGCCTATTATTGATGCAGATATTATAGCAAGGCAAGTTGTGCACGCAGGTAGCTATGCGTTTAACCAAATTGTTAAGCATTTCAGCCAAGAAATTTTGCTTGCTAATGGTGAACTTGATCGTAGTCAGCTTCGTGAAATTATTTTTAATAATGATCATGAACGGCTTTGGCTTAATGATTTATTGCATCCCATCATTCAACAAGAAACCCAAAAACAAATTGCTATGCAAAGTACAACCTATCTAATTTGGGTTGTGCCGTTATTGATTGAAAACAATTTGCATACTTGGGCTGATCGTGTGCTGATAATTGATACCCCATTTTCACTACAATTGGAACGATTAGTAAAAAGGGATAATGTTAGTGAATCATTAGCTAAAAAGATGATACAGTCACAAGTATCTTTAAAGAAACGTTTATCTTATGCTAATGATATTATAGTTAATGACGGTAATTTGCTGTCGCTAACAACACAAGTTAATCTATTGCATCAACAATATTTAAATAGCTTTAAAAGTAAGATTTAGAATAGATGAATAATATTATTTTTGAACATCCATTAAATGAAAAAATGCGCACTTGGCTTCGAGTTGAATTTTTATTAAATCAATTAAATGTACATTGTCATTTTAATGACAATAGTGCGTTGATTTTTTTTCATGCATTGTCTGAATTGTTAGAGATTATTGAGCGTAATGATATTAAAGGTGATTTGGTTAAAGAGCTTGAATCGCAAAAACAAAAGTTAATCTTGTGGTTAAATGTCGAAGGCGTGGATCATGATTTACTCAATGACCTGATTCAGCAATTTGATGATTTTATCGTCCAATTTAATACAATTGGACGTTTAGGACAACCATTAAAAGATGATCGATTTATTACAGCCATTCGTCAACGTTTAATGATTCCGGGGGGATGTTGTAGTTTTGACTTGCCTTCGTTTCATTTATGGCTCAGAATTTCACAAGAAAGGCGTTATAATCAAATAAAAAATTGGTTACAACACTTATCAATACTTGATAAATCTCTAACATGTTATATGCAATTAATTCGACGGTTAGGGGAATTTAGACCATTTGTTTATACCAATAATTTTTTTCAAGAAACAAATGGTGATGTTAATTTGATTCGTATTCGAATTTCTTTAGATAAAAATGTATATCCTCAAGTATCTGGTCATTTGTCGCGTTATAGTATTCGCTTTTTAGCACTTGAGAATTACGATAACGTCAATACTGATGAAATTGAATTTGAATTAGCCTGTTGTTGATTGAATAATGTTATTAAAAAAGAGTTGAAATGAATAAAAATACTACATTTGTTAAGTGCCCAACTTGTCAAAAAGAAGTTGAATGGAGTCAAACCAGTCTTTATCGTCCATTTTGCAGTAAGCGTTGCCAGCTTATCGATTTAGGTGATTGGGCAACCGAAGAATATCGTATTCCCGATAAAGATATAACAGAACAAGATCTATGGAGTGAACAAGACTTTGCTGATTTTGTAGGTAGACATTAATGAAGATCCTTGGTATTGAAACTTCATGTGATGAAACTGGCATTGCCATTTATGATGATGTCAATGGTTTAATTGCAAATCAGCTTTATTCACAAATTAAATTACATGCTGATTATGGTGGTGTGGTGCCAGAGCTGGCATCACGCGATCATATTCGTAAAACCGTGCCATTAATTCAAGCAGCTTTAAAACAAGCTAATTTAACCGCACAAGATATTGATGGGGTTGCCTATACTGCTGGTCCGGGATTGATTGGAGCCTTGATGGTAGGCGCATCAATTGGACGATCGCTTGCTTATGCTTGGAACGTACCAGCTGTTGCAGTTCATCACATGGAAGGCCATTTACTTGCGCCGATGCTTGAAGATAATCCACCTAAATTTCCCTTTGTTGCATTATTAGTTTCAGGAGGGCATACACAGCTTATTAGTGTAACTGGTATTGGTAAATATGAACTTATTGGCGAATCAATTGATGATGCTGCAGGAGAAGCTTTTGATAAAACAGCCAAATTGCTTGGTTTAGATTATCCCGGTGGCGCAAAATTATCAAAATTGGCTGAACAGAGTTGTGGAGCGCGATTCCATTTTCCTAGGCCAATGACTGATCGTCCTGGGCTTGATTTTAGTTTTTCAGGCCTTAAAACAGCCGCAGCTAATATGATTCATCAGCATAGTGATAATAATATTATTGATCCACAAACTAAAGCAGATATTGCTAGAGCATTTGAGGATGCTTTGGTTGATACATTGGTGATTAAAGTAAGACGAGCACTTGAACAAACTGGATTTAAAAATTTAGTAGTTGCTGGTGGGGTAAGTGCTAACAAAACACTGCGTACTAAATTGACTGAGTTGATGCATCAACGAAAAGGAAAAGTTTTTTATCCAAGGCTCGAATTTTGTACCGATAATGGTGCCATGATTGCTTATGCTGGTATGATTCATTTAAAAGAGAGGCAGTATTCAGATTTAGTTATTAGTGTTAAACCAAGATGGCCTCTTAGCGATCTTAATGTTGGTTAACTGATTATTTTGATTTGACAACATGTAAATTAAAATTACATGAAAAATAAAAATGCGGGAATTTGTTCCCGCATTTTTAATGCTATATAGTTAAATAAACGATATTAATTAATAGGATCTGTATCAGAACATTCTTCTTGTTTTTCTGAATTGGTCTTTTCATTAGCTAATTTTTGAATATTTTGATTAATATTAAATAGTACACAAATTAATTCAAAACCAATGCGAGTTGAAATAAAGCCCACAACTAAGGTAACAATACCGGTGAAAAAAGCAACTAAACCCATAGTAAAACTATAAGTAAATGCAGCAAAACTACCTAATATCATAGAGAACGCACTAATTCCAATAAGTAATAATGCGATCCAATACACGATAGTGATACAAGAAGGTGTTAACATTTTATCAAAGAAGAATAAGTCTTTAATGGTAAAGCCTTTAAAGTCTATTTTTTTGTTCATTTTATTTCCTTTTTAGTTGGATTGATTTTATTACTTCTATTTTTTTATATTTGCGTATAAAGTGATAAATTTTGAAAAGCACAACAATTATAACATAAAATTATTTTGAGATTAACTTATGAAAACTTATATCCCTGGTAAAGATGCTTCCCTTGAAGATTCGATCAACTATTTTCAGCAGCAATTAGCAAAATATGATTTAGAAGTAAAGGAAAGTTCTTGGCTAAATCCAGTACCTAATGTGTGGTCAGTGCATATTCAAAATACTAAATGTCCTCTGTGCTTTGCTAATGGTAAAGGCGCAAGCAAAAAGGCGGCATTAGCATCGGCTTTAGGAGAGTATTTTGAGCGATTATCAACCAATTACTTTTTTTCAGATTTTTACTTAGGAGAGCAAATAGCGAATGCCGATTTTGTGCATTATCCAAGTGAAAAATGGTTCACTATTCCTGAAGATAATTCACTACCTAAAGGACTATTATCCAAAGAACTGCTTAAGTTTTATGATCCTGATCATGAATTGAGTGCAACAGATTTAATTGATTTACAATCAAGTAATGGTGATCGAGGTATCTGCGCTTTACCTTTTGAACAGCAGTCTGATAAACAAACTATTTATGTGCCAGTTAATTTAATTGCTAATTTATATGCCTCTAATGGTATGTCAGCCGGTAATACTTGTAATGAGGCCCGAGTACAAGGGTTATCTGAAATTTTTGAGCGTTATACTAAAAATAAGATTATAGCTGAAGGCATTAGCTTACCAATTATCCCAACTGAAGTGATTAACCGTTACCCAACCGTTTTATCTGCAATTGATACGCTTGAAAGCGAAGGCTTTCCGCTTTACTGTTTTGATGCCTCATTGGGTGGAGAGTTTCCGGTTATTTGTGTAGTGTTATTTAATCCACAAAATGGAACGTGTTACGCCTCATTTGGCGCGCATCCAAATTTTGGCGTTGCGCTTGAAAGAACAGTAACAGAATTACTACAAGGACGCAGTTTAAAAGATCTTGATGTGTTTTCACCTCCAAGTTTTGATAATGATGATATTGCTGATCTTAGTAATTTAGAAACGCATTTTATTGATTCGAGCGGTTTGATTTCATGGGATCTATTTAATGAACAAGCAGATTATGAATTTTTCGATTGGGACTTTTCTGGTACAACCGACCAAGAATTTGCAAATTTGATGACTATTTTTACCCACCATAAAACTGAAGTGTTAATTATGGACTACGAACACCTTGGTGTTTATGCTTGCCGAATTCTAGCCGTTGGTATGTCTGAAATTTATCCTCCTGAAGATCTTATAATTGCCAATAGCAATATGGCTATTGGATTACGAAAGCTTATTTTGTCATTACCTTACCAAAAACGTACAGCTAAACAGTACCTAGCAATTATTGAACAGCTTGATGATGAAGGGCTTGATGATTATGCTCGAATTCGCGAACTGCTAGGCATAGCAACAGGTAACGATAATGCTTGGTTAACTCTTCGCGTTGGCGAGTTAAAAGCAATGCTGGCATTGGCAGGCAAAGACTTAATACAAGCACAACAGTGGATTGATTGGACGATTGAAATGAACGAGTCTATATTCACGCCATCGCGCAATCATGCTTATCGTTGTTTACAGACATTAGTTAATTTTATTTTACAACGAGACAAAAAACAGTTTAATAACTATCAAGCCGCATTTAATAAAATGTATGGTAAAACCTGTGTTGATGATATGTGGCAATACGCTAATGGTGACAAAACATTTTTTGGTTTAGCTAATTATACGAAAATCGAGAAACAGACCAATAACAATCTAGAACAGTTTGATATGCACCAAAAATTATTAGCTGTATATAATAAATTGCATCAGACAATGTTATAAATTATTAACTTAAATTTTATTTAAATTCCACCGGTGAACACGGTGGAATGAATAACTTTATTTAACCTTGCCTTGCAAATTCTTCTGCTTGCCTTACTAACTCATCGCTCGGGGTTACACCGGTATATAACACAAACTGTTCAAGCGCTTGTAAAACAGCAACATCAGCACCTGAAATAATGATTTTATTTATCTTTTGGGCATATTTTATCATGGGAGTATCAACGGGAAGGGCAACTACATCAAACACAATATCGGCATTTTTTATCATAGTTGTGGGAAATGCAAGCGCCTCAGACTCAATAGCACCAAGCATACCAATTGGGGTAACATTGATAATCAATTTGGCTTGATGTGGCAATATTTCTTGCTCATCCTTTACCCATTTATAGCCATATCGTTTGGCTAATGCTTCGCCTTTTTGTTGGTTACGTGCGGCAATAATACCATTTTTAAATCCCGCATCATAAAAAGCTCCGATCACCGCATTAGCCATGCCTCCGCTGCCTTTTAATACAAATGGTGTTGTATTATCAATCTTATTTTCTACAATGAGTTTAGCAACGGCAATATAATCAGTGTTATAAGCTTTTAAATGATGGTTGGTGTTAACAATGGTATTTATCGATTGAATAGATTTTACCGAGTCATCTAATTCATCAATAAACTCAATGCAAGCTTCTTTATAAGGCATTGAAATGGCGCAACCTCTAATACCTAAGGCCTTAATGCCATAAATCGCATCTTTCAAATTATTGGTAGTAAAGGCTTTATATAAGTAATTAAGATGGAGTTTTTCGTACAAATAGTTATGAAAGCGAGTACCAAAATTGCTTGGTCTTGCTGAAAGGGACATGCAAACAGTTGTGTCTTTATTGATAATTCTTGCCATTACAACAAATCCTTGTGATCATATTAGATGATTTTATTTTACCACTTTCTTAATTAACGTGTATGTAATTATGGTTGCAAACAATAACGGTCCTAAAATACAGCAAGAAAAAGCAACAGTAAGAGCAATGATCTATTTATATTGCTTTAAACAACATCATAGCCAACATCATCAGTTATGTGAGGAATGCAACGACCTGTTGCAATATGCTATGCAACGCTTAACAATGTGCCGTTTTGGTGAAGAAAAAACGACATGTGAACGTTGCCCTAAACATTGTTATCGTAAAGATTATAAATTAAAAATTAAACAGGTAATGCGGTTTTCTGGTCCAAGAATGTTAATTTATTATCCTACAATGGCATTAAGGCATCTTTATAAAAACTTGGTGAGTAGGTAAGTCATTACCATTATTAACGTTTACTATGACAAAACAAATATTAACTCGTCATAAAGTTAAAATTATGGTTTAGTATATTCTATTGATTAAAAATACTAATTTCCGTAATAGCCTAAAATTTCCACCGATTTGTATACTGTAAAAAATTTGTTATTATTAGAAACAGAATTTAAAATAATGGTTCGATAAGAGTCTGGATTAAAGAAATGTCTATTGCAGTTGTTGAAGTTAATCGTCAAGCAGTTATTCATAATGTTGAGTATCTCAAAAAAATGGCTCCAAATAGTCAACTAGTTGCGATTATAAAAGCCAATGCTTATGCACACGGTAGTGAGGAGATTGCTCAATTATTACATGATAAAGTGAATTATTTTGGTGTATCGCGCCTTACCGAAGCTATGCAATTGCGAAACAATGGTATTAACACACCGATTCTGGCTTTGGAAGGTTTCTTCCCGCATGATGATTTAGATTATTTTATTGATTTTAACGTTCAACCAGCTATTCATAGCAAATGGCAAATTGACATATTGCAAACATCCTTCCGTAAAGATCAAATTACCACATGGTTTAAGCTTGATACAGGGATGCATCGTTTAGGTTTTTGTCCTGATGAAGCAAAAGAAGAATTTTATCGTTTGGCTAGTTGTTCAGTGGTTTGCAAACCAATTAATATTATGAGTCATTTTAGTTCGGCTGATGATCTCTCTTCAGAGAAAACGTTAAAGCAAATAGAACTATTTGATGAGTTTATTAATTCAATTGATGACAAATCACTTATTGGCAAACGCTCGATTGCTGCATCAGGCGGTATATTAGCCTGGCCAAAAGCTCAGCGAGATGTTGTGCGTCAAGGTATTGCTTTATATGGTGTTTCACCTTTTGATGAACCTATTGCTGAGCTACAACCCGCGATGACGTTTAAATCTGAATTAATTGCAGTACGAAAACACAAAAAAGGTGAATCAGTTGGCTATGGTCAAATTTGGTGTAGTCAGCAAGATACTAAACTGGGTGTGGTTGCAATGGGTTATGGTGATGGTTATCCACGAAATATTCCAGAAAATACCCCTGTATTGATTAATGGGCGAAAAGTACCAATTGTAGGTCGCGTCTCAATGGATATGATTGTGGTTGATTTAGGTATAAATTGCCTTGAAAAACCCGGTGACGAAGTCATATTTTGGGGACCTGGACTTCCCGTTGAAGAAATTGCAAAGCACACAGGAATTAGTGCTTACGAATTAATAACGCGCTTAACTTCACGCGCAAAAATTCATTATAGTAGATAAATTTAGTTATGATTAAAAAAATATTTTTATACACTTTACTTACCCTTATATTAATTGTTGGTGGCTCGATCAGTATTGGTTATTACTTTTTGCAGCAGTTTTCTAAACAACAGATGCAAGTCACTGCCGGAAATCAAATGTTTGTTTTGAAAAAAGGCACATCCATGCATCAGTTAGTTGAGCAAGTTAAAGAAAGCCAATTGCTCGAAAGGGCATATTTGCTTCCTTATTTATGTAAATTAGAACCCTCATTAAGATCCATTAAAGCAGGAACTTATCAATTACATCCGCATATGACTGTTGAAGAGTTTTTGCAATTATTAGTGTCGGGCAAAGAAAGCAATTTTTCAATTCAGTTTGTGGAAGGTAAACGTGCTAAAGATTGGTTGAATGTTATTCAAAATGCTCCTTACATTGAGCAAACCTTAGTTGGAAAAACAGATAAAGAAATTGCTAAGTTGTTAGGCATTGAAGGATCGATTGAAGGCTGGTTATCGCCTGATACTTATCTTTATACCGCAGATACTTTAGATATTAATATTCTAAAACGTGCACATATGACGATGAAAAGTAATCTGCAAAAAATTTGGGACAATCGCGATGAGGATCTTCCTTACCAATCGCCTTATGAACTCCTTATTATTGCATCAATTATTGAAAAAGAAACCGGCATTAGTTCTGAACGGGCAAATGTGGCTTCGGTATTTGTTAATCGTCTAAAAAGAAAAATGAAGTTACAAACTGATCCCACCATTATTTATGGTTTAGGTGATGACTATAAAGGTACTATTAGGCGCGTTGATTTGACCGATACTGAAAATCCTTATAATACTTATGTTATTGAAGGATTACCACCAACTCCAATTGCAATGCCAAGCATTGCCTCGCTCGAAGCTGCAGCACACCCAGCTAAAACCAATTATCTGTTTTTTGTGGCGAATGGAACAGGTGGACATACATTCTCAAGAACTTACAGTAACCATCAGCAAGCAGTTAATGAGTATCGTCGAATGAATAGTAGTGGAAATTAAATAAAAATTAAATAAAATCAATACTATACCTGAGCATTTTTTCAGGTTTGTTAACTTTAATTATTACCGCATATTAATGCGGTAATTTTTCATAATTAAGTTGCGACAAATCATCAAGTTGCTTAATTAGGTAAAGTAGATGATTAACATCTTGTTCTTGCTCTTTTAGTGCTTCTTCAAAATAAGGGTGTAAGGCAAATTTGGGCAAATTTGTTTTGGCGTCAATCATTGCTTGTATACGTGGAATAAAAATCCATTGTAACCATTCGTGTGCTTGCATGGTATCGATAGCAAAAGGTTCTTGGCTTAAAAATGCATTGGGATTTGGCGGTATAGTTTGCCATAAATCGATTTTTTGTAATTCCTCAATAATTTGGTCAAGTTGATTTAGTAGCTTTTGCCCTTGCGATTTTTGTGTTAATAAATTCTGATAATGTAGCCAATCAAAATAGGGGCCAGGATCTGTTTTTCGATTTGGAGCAATATCGCTATGCCCAGCAATATCTTTGATGGCATAAGTTTGTTGTAATAATAACGTAACGTTTACTAATTGCTGATATTGTTGTTCGGTAAAATTATCGCTATCACATCCTTCCATTTCGATGCCGATCGAAAAATCATTACAATTTTCTTGCCCTTCAAATGCTGATTTTCCTGCATGCCAGGCACGTTTATCAAATGGAACAAATTGAATAATTTCACCATCACGTCGAATAAACAGATGGCTTGATACTTCAAGTTGATGAATCGAAGCAAAGTACGGGTGCTGGTTGGGATCGAGCCGACCAGTAAATAATTGCTCAACATAAGGACCTCCATATTCATTGGGCGGTAAGCTTATATTATGAATAACAAGTAGTGATATCGGTTTATTAATAGGTCGTTCATTATAAAAAGGCGAAACAACTTGCTTTATACCTTGTAACCAGCCATTAACAATTTTTAGGGACATAGTGACTCCACTTATTTGATAAACCGATGTATGGATTTGTCTATTTTGCGATTTGCTTCGCAAAAATTGAACATACAACGTAATAATTAACTACATTAAGGATTTTACTTTCTAATCTTACTTTTTCATTATTATTCCATTTTTTTGTTTTGCTATAAAGGCTCTTAGATTAAATCATTGACTAAAAATAGAGGTATTTATGTCTAATCAATCGGGCTTTACGTTATTTGAACTTATGATTGCTATTATTGTTATCGCTATCTTAGCCGCTATCGGCGTTCCAGCTTATCAAGGATATGTAAAAAAAGCTGCCTTAACCGATATGTTACAAACGATGACTTCGTATAAAACAGCTGTCGAAATTTGTGCTG
Organism: Gilliamella sp. Imp1-1; assembly: GCF_001690415.1. NCBI lineage: Bacteria > Pseudomonadati > Pseudomonadota > Gammaproteobacteria > Orbales > Orbaceae > Gilliamella > Gilliamella sp. Imp1-1. Next base: position 3,714 of record NZ_LZHK01000124.1, on the reverse strand, counting down.
TAGAGCAAGGTAGCTTAACCAATTGTAGTAATGGTAATAATGGCGTACCAGCGAGTCGAACATCAAATTATGTTACCTCTATTACGGTTAATAACGGAGTTATTACCTTGGTTGGAACCAGCGCCTTAACAGGGTTAACTACTACACTAACACCAACAATCAATGCTACAAATGGCAATTTAGATTGGAGCCGAGTTTGTACTACATCGCCAAGTGATACCAGTTTAACCAGTGCTTGTGAAGATATTTTTAAATTCTAATGTTTGTATTTTATAATTGACGAATAAGGAATCACCTTTATGCAAGAAGAACTGTTAATTGAAAGTATCGATAAATTGTTACTTGAAGCATTAGATAAGCGTGCTTCGGATATTCATTTTGAGCCTTACCAACATAGCTATCGTATTCGTATGCGCATTGATGGTGTTTTGCACGATATGTTATCACCCCCACTTGCATTAGCGAAACAGATAACAGCAAGATTAAAAATCATGTCTCAACTAAATATAGCTGAACATCGATTACCGCAAGATGGTCAACTCATTATTGATCGTTATACCATGCGTATTTCCACTTTGCCTGTAATGAATGGCGAAAAAATTGTTTTAAGAGTAATGGATAATCATGAATCTGAATTAACCATTAATGATTTAGGGTTAACGGATGCAGATCTGTTAACATTCAAACAAATTTTAGACTACCCACAAGGATTGATTTTAGTTACAGGTCCAACAGGAAGCGGTAAAACGGTGACGTTATATAGTGGATTAAAGCGGTTAAATAAAACCGAACGTAACATCTGTAGTGTCGAAGATCCCATTGAAATTCCTCTAGAGGGTATTAATCAAACTGCGATTAATCTCAAGGCTGGCTTAACATTTGCTATTGTATTGCGTGCTTTACTACGGCAAGATCCTGATGTAATGATGATCGGCGAAATTCGCGATCGTGAAACCGCCGAAATTGCCATTCAAGCTGCGCAAACAGGGCATCTAGTATTATCTACATTGCATACTAATTCAAGTGTCGAGGCAATAACACGATTAAAGCAAATGGGTATAGAAAATTATCTATTATCATCAAGTTTAAAATTAATCATTGCTCAGCGGTTAGTTCGAAAATTGTGTTCACACTGTAAGGTAGTAGCGAATGATCTGGTTATGTTTGGTAATGAACATGTAACACATTATTTGTCTTCAGGGTGCTCTAATTGTATTGGTGGCTATAAAGGAAGAATTGGACTATACGAGTTGTTAGTCATCACCCCCGAAATTCAACAACAAATCTTAGCAAATCAAGCTATTTTATCCTCAAATATGATTTCATTAAAAAAAGCTGGGCAAAAATTAGTGAAGCAGGGTATGACAACGTTAGCTGAATTAAATCGAGTCTTGGGTGATACAGTATGAAACGGCTCTATTATTGGTATGATGTCGATTTTAATCAACACAAAATTATTGCCGAATCAACACAGGCAGCTAAAAGACTGTTATTATTGCAAGGTAAAATTGCCATTAAGATTAAAGCTGGTAAAATTATTACTGCACATAGTTTTAATCGTACAGATCTACTGATGATTACCAAACAATTAGCGACTATGTTAAAAGCAGGTTTGTCTATTATTGATACATTACAATTGCTTGCTCAAGAACAAGCTAAACCGCATTGGCAATATTTGTTACTTGATATCAAACAACAAGTCGCTAAAGGCGAATTTTTATCTCAAGTATTGCAGCAACATCAATCGGTGTTTTCCTCTTTGTATTGTGAGATTATTGCAACAGGTGAACTAACTGGGCAGCTCGATGAAAGTTTTGAACAATTATCGTTATTGCTTCAAAAATCAATTAAACTGCAAAAAAGCCTAAAAAAGGCAATGCGTTATCCGTTATTTTTATTATTGATTGCAATGATGGCAAGTTTGGTAATGTTATTATTCGTTTTACCAAAATTTTCCGATATTTATCAAAATTTCGATGCTGAACTACCAGCTTTTACACAAGGAGTTATTGATTTTTCGAGTTATTTACAACAAAGCTGGTTAATTTGGTGTATCGTCTTTTTTATTAGTTATTTCTGTTATCAACGCTATTTAAAAGTGCGTTATCGACGTAAAATCGAAATGATAGTAATAAAATTTCCCTTTATTGGAAAAATTATTCAAACCACTTGCTTAACTCAGATTTTTCAAACAATTGGAATCACTCAAAAAGCTGGCATACCATTATTAGCTGGTTTAACTGCGGCGGCTAATACTACTTGCTATTGTCTTTATCGTGATAGTATTTCTCAAATTATTGTAGGCATTGAGCAAGGGCTTCCATTTAGCCATGTATTGCATGGGCAACGATACTTTCCTAATTTATGTTCACAGTTAATTCATGTGGGGGAGGAATCAGGCACACTAGATTTAATGCTCGATAAATTAGCAATTTATTATCAAGAACAAAATCAAACCTTAACCGATAATTTATCACAAGCATTCGAGCCATTATTAATGCTTGTTTTGTCTTTAATTATTGGCAGTTTAATTGTAGCTATGTATTTACCGATATTCCAAATGGGCGATGTAATTCACTAATGTTAGTATTTATTATTATCTATTTAGGTCTTTGTATCGGTAGTTTTGTTTATGTTGCTTATTATCGTTATTTGCCAACACTAACACCATACCGATATTTATGTCGAATTTGTTTTCATCGATCTGCTTGCCCACATTGTCATAGTAAACTTAAAGCTTGGCAATTGATACCGATTATTTCTTGGTTAATATTAAAACGACGTTGTTATTACTGCAATACCAATATTTCATGCCAATATCTTATTGTTGAATTATTTGTCGCTGTTTTATTTACTTTTATTTATATTGATAAAAGCATCAATTATCAAAGCGGCATTTTAATGATTCTTGGTTGTTATTTTTTGCTTTTAGCTTTAATCGATTTTAAATATTATTTATTGCCAGATTTTTTTACCCAACCATTAATGTGGACAGGTGTAATGCTTGCCTATTTTGATATGGCAAATATCGTTTTAACCGATGCTTTGCTAGGTATCTTCTGGGGATATCTATTATTAAAAATACCTGCTACTTTATTTTATTTGGTATTTAAAAAACAGGGATTAGGGGGAGGCGATATCAAATTGCTTGCCGCTCTTGGTGCTTGGTTGCCTTATACATTATTACCAATGTTATTATTTTTTGCTTCCCTATTGGGGATTATATATTCTCTTTTTTTGCGATATGTGATCAATGAACCAAAATCAAAAGTTATTCCATTTGGCCCTTTCTTATTAATTTCTGGTTATGTGATTTATTATTTCTGTTAAAAAGTTTCAGGAAAATAGGTGTTTTAATCAATTTATTGTTAATCAATAAGTGTTAAAAGTGCATAAATTGTAGGATTTACTAGCATTGTTTACAGTAATTTGATACAGTACTGTATTGAATATACATAAAAAACTAACGCCTTATTACAGACATGAGATATGGCGCTTATATCATAAAGAAAAAATAACGGTCACTGATTTGGCAAAACGCTTTATGGTCAGTCGGCCTACCATTTATAATGTACAAAAGAAAGCCCAATTGAAGCTTTTTGTGCCTTTAACCAGTAAGAATGAACGTTATAAAACCATTCGTTATGGAATTAAACGTCTGGTTAAAGTCGAAAAATCGATTGAAGATAAATTAAGACGGCAAGCTAAACGCTA
>NZ_LZHK01000123.1:0-1060 GCF_001690415.1 Gilliamella sp. Imp1-1 | reverse complement strand
CATGGCGAAAAATGGCTGGGTTTCGAAATACACCTGTAAAAAATATTGTATTCATACAGAAAAAAGCAATGAATCGCTGGTGGGGAATGAACTGAATCGAGAATTTAATATAGGTCAACCACGAAAAATATTGGTGACCGATTTAACCTATGTAAGGGTTAAACAACGTTGGCACTACCTTTGTGTAATTGTTGATATCAGTAATCGAGAAATAGTGGGGCGAAGTGCTGGCAGGCATAAAACAGCGGCACTGGTCATGCAAGCTATGAGTCAAATTCCAATGAACTTACAGACGATTGAGTTGTTTCATTCTGATAGAGGAAAAGAGTTTGATAATCATTTGATTGATGAATGTTTAACAGCATTTGGAATTAAACGGTCCTTAAGTCGCAAAGGCTGCCCCTATGATAACGCAATTGCAGAAAGCACATTCAAAGCAGTGAAAACAGAATTTGTGTCAAATACTATTTTTGATTCACTGGCGCAACTTAAATTGGAATTTAATCACTATGTGGATTGGTTTAATTATAATCGACTTCATTCAACATTAAATTACCAGTCGCCGATTGAATACAAAAGAAATCGATGACCTTATCTTTTTGGTACTAAAAAGTGTGGACATACCATATTTACGATGGCATAGAGATAAAGTATTTAACAAATGATAATTTAGTGGCAGTAAAATGCGGTTGAAAATATTCTTATGTAGATAAATATGTTTATATATGTATTTCTAACAGCTTAATTTAATGACAGATTTTTGATTTTTTAACATTACTTTTCCTATCCATAAGTAAAAAAAGTAATGTTATTTCATTTATTAACTGTAGGAAAACGCAGAGTTGTTTACACTTCATGGTTAAAATAATCCTCTAAAAACTCATAAGGCGTTTTCCCTGAAATCGCTTTATGTGGTTTAACGGTATTATAAAAATTAATAAAGCGTTTCAGTTTTTGTTTTCTATCTATTGAATCGCTAAATATATGCTGATTATGCCACATCGCAATTCAAAGTTCGTATCACTCTTTCGGCTTTCCCATTCGTTTGTGGGCAGGCGGG
>NZ_LZHK01000122.1:0-3377 GCF_001690415.1 Gilliamella sp. Imp1-1 | reverse complement strand
AACTGATACTAATGAACCGAGAGTCTTAACCTTACAACTCGGAGTTGTTTTGGGTTACGCAGAAGTTATTACTAGATGAGAAAATCATCGAAAAGAGAATAGAGATTGAAAAAACAGTTTGTTCCGGATTGATAGATGGGTATTGATATGAGATAATGGTAGAAGATATCAATACTAATTGAAAGAGACAGGATATGTCTGGCGGTAATAGCGCGGTGGTCCCACCTGACCCCATGCCGAACTCAGAAGTGAAACGCCGTAGTGCCGATGGTAGTGTGGGTATTACCCATGTGAGAGTAGGGTGCCGCCAGACTTTTAAATATAGAGAGCCCAGCAGTTATGTTGGGCTTTTTGCTTTCTAAACAAAACTTATTTGTAGTGTATTTCTAGTTTATTCGATGTTTATTATACGTTTCAACAATAGGTGTTACTGATGGTATTGGTCGTAATTTATAAAGATAGGTTATGATAATGAATGAAGAATGGGAACCTATATTTCAAATAGAGTTAATGGATATCATTAACAGTCTAAATATCAAAAAATTGCATGTTGGCTCATCTGATTCACTTATTTATGAAATAATGGGAGAGCCAGAATTAGCTGTCACAAGACTGAATAGAAAATCAAAAATATTTAGTCATCTATATGGCAATGTCAATATTCTCTCTGAAAATAACATGGTAATAAGTATAAATATTGATATGCATTGTTTTAGAAAAAAAATGGTAGTTCTTGGTAGAATAAATAGCTGGAAACTTGATACTTGGTTAGAGTTATCAAAAATAAAAGATTGGCGTGTAAATAAATTTTGTGATGTGGTTCGACTTGAAGGAAAAGGAATAGTTATTTGTTTATTACCGAATGGAGAAGTAGGGATGATTTCTCTTTGTTGAATGGTTTTTAATCACTGATGTTGAGTAGTAATTTGCGAAAATACTGTAATGAATATTGGAGTTTGTCGAGGTAAATGTGTACATAGAGATCATGTGAAAATTATCGCTTGCTGAGTGGAGTAACTTTGACGGGAGACCAAATTGACTGTTTCCATTGTATGAAGTTATTAGTTAGAATTTCTTTTATGTAATTTTCAAATTTAGAATTAAAGTATTTATCAGATATTATTGTTATTTTAAGAGTATAATGTTCATCACATAATAACTCACTAAGCCTATCAATTTTGTCGATAACAGCAATACTAAAATTATCCAATTCCGCTCTGGCAATATAACGACCTTTTTCATCTTTACAGGATAATTTACATTTAAATGCTAGTTCTATCTTAGTCAGCATTTCTTCAAATGAATTATTACTATCAATAAGTACAAAAGTTAATGTAAATACCCCAAACTTAGTACACAACTCACGTAGAAAATTAAGCTGCTTGTTTTAGTGTTTTATACTCAATCGGTGTCATGTTATTTAATGCCTCATGCGGTCTTTCGGTGTTATAAATCGTTAGCCATTCTTCAGTTATTCTCCTTGCTTGTGCTAAGTTGTTAAAAAGATATAAATCGAGTACTTCAGTACGATAGGTACGATTAAATCGTTCAATATAGCTATTTTGATAAGAGCTACCAGGCTGGATATAATCAATGGTTATATTATGTGATTTAGCCCAGTTTATAAAGGTTTTTCCTGTAAATTCTGGCCCATTATCGACCCGTATTTTTAATGGATATCCATGATATTCAGCCAGTTTATCTAAGTAACGGGTAATTCTTCCTGCTGGTAAGCTTACTGCAATATCAATCCCTAGCGCCTCACGATTAAAGTCATCGATGACATTGAAAGTTCTAAAGCGACGTTGATTACGACTACTGTCACTCATAAAATCCATTGACCAACATTCACCTTGTTTATTGGGTGCTAATAGCTTTTCTGGGCTTCGTGGAGGAATGCGCTGTTTACGCTTTATCCTGAGATTAAGCTTTAATTGGCAATACACCCGATACACCCGTTTATGATTCCATTTATAGCCGAGCTTTTTGATACAATTAAAGCATTTAGGAAAGCCCCAGCGTAAATGCCGGTCTGTGATAGCATTCAACACCGAAACAATCACCGAATCATCCTGTAACTTAGGTTGATAATAGTAAGCTCAACGGCTTAAGCCAACAATGGCACAACTCATAGCAATAGTAACTGAATGATTTTGTTGTAGTTGCTGTGCCCACGTTTTACGTGCCTTTGTGGGCACTAAAGCTTTTTTATTATTTCTTCCTGCAGCTGGGATTTTAAACTCAGTTCGGCAAACATCTGCTTAAGCTTGCGGTTTTCAGCCTCCAGCTCCTTTAAGCGTTTGATATCCGAAGTTTCCATTCCGCCGTATTTTTCCCGCCATTTATAAAAAGTTGAATTACCCATGCCATATTTACGGCAGAGTTCCTTGACAGGAATACCTGCTTCAGCTTCTTTTAAAATAGCGACGATTTGATGTTCAGTCATTTTTTTCATAATTAAATCCCCTTTTACTTTTATCATAGAGAATTTTCTACTTTTTTGCTGTACTATTTTAGGGGATAGTTACATTAACCATCTTTCATTTATTTTCATAACTCTATTATCCTAGAAAAATTTAATGCTAAAATATTAAAAAATAAATATTATTTACATAAAATGTAGAAATTGTTTACGTGTTATCCGAAGTAATTTGTAATGAATATGCATAAAAAAACAAAATTAGCGTCTTATTATAAACAATAGATATGATGTTTATATCATAAAGAAGAAATAACTGCCACTGATTTGATTAAACGCTTTATGGTCAGTTATCCGACTATTTATAACTAGCCTAAGAAAGCCCGATTGAAGCTTTTTATTCCTTTAATCTGTAAGAATGAATGTTCTTAAACCATTATTTATAGCTAGTCAAAGTTGAAAAATCCATCAAAACTAAATTAAGTCAGCAAGCTAAACGCTATAACAAAACCTATTAGGGTATAAACTTATAGGTTATTCTTTACAAGAATAAAACCGATTTGTGTTCCTTTTCCTTGTTCGGTAACAAATGCGCCAACTGCGCAAATCAGTTGTTCGTTGTAGTAAATCAGAGGAATTCGAGTTCGCATCCATGGTGGAATATTATGCTCTTGCCATAGTTTTTTTATTGATCGTGAACCATGACGATTAACAATTTGAAATTTTCCTTGAGCATGGAATCTAACGGTGATTTTTTCATCTGCTTGTGGTAAGCGGCAACATAAATCAGTTTGATAATTAATTTGTAATTCACCAACATTATCTGGAAGTGTTAATGGCAACGCTAAATCCCAGTTTAGGATTTGCTGTTCAATATCTTGATGTAATGCTAACAAATAAAGTTGATTTTGATAACGGCGAACTTGTTGGTTATTAAAGATAAATTTCGGATTGGCGT
>NZ_LZHK01000121.1:0-36057 GCF_001690415.1 Gilliamella sp. Imp1-1 | reverse complement strand
AAAATCCGCTAGTTGTGATAAATGTTTGAAAATATCAACTAATATTCCTTTTTTAGACCACAAATTAAATCGCCTATAGACAGTGCTCCATTCACCAAACTCTTCTGGCAAATCTCGCCAAGGAATACCGGTTCTCATTCGGAAAAGGATCCCTTCAAACGTCATCCGATGCTCGGATTTATTATAAACTCGGCCGGTATTTTTCATTATTTGTAGTAGCTTTTCCCACCGTTTATCTGTTAGCATTGTTCTTGGCATGATGAATCGAGTTATGGTTGTTTTTGGCTGAATTATTATAACTCACATCATGCCGTCTAAAAAATAATCATGAAAGATCAACACGCCCTAATTAATAAAAAATTCCTTGTCAAAAAGTTTCAGGTAAATATACGTTTCAGTATAAATGTTAATTGTTTAGCTTACTTAAATCATAGTCAATTACAATAGACTCAAGAAAGTGTAAACAGAAAAATGTAATCGATTTCAATCAATAGCTGCACTTTATTTGTTTTATTCCAATTAATTATTTTAAACCTTCTCTTTAGCAGATTGACGATCTTTAATTTGCATTATTGCCATCATAAAACACGAAAATTATACTCAAACACATATCTACCTGAAACTTTTTAACAAAAATTAATTTAACATTAAATGTAACCGATTTCATAGAATGTTATCTAGATCACTTTTTCAAAATTATTTTAGTGCTATTATCGCCCCCAACAAATAACTTACCTGTTCATATACATGTAAAAGTTTTTTAAATGATTGTGTGATCATTTAAAGCCTAACAAAGGAAGTTCATTATGAATCAAAAAATAAAGTCATCACTAAGTAATAAGAATTATTGGATATTCAGTCTCTACTTCTTTCTATACTTTTTTATTATGGGAGCATACAGCCCTTTTTTTCCTGTTTGGCTAAAAATGAATGGGCTTGATGAGGCTAATACGGGGTACGTTTTTTCATTTATTTCACTATTTGCGCTTTTTTTTCAACCCTTATTCGGGTTAATTTCTGATAAACTAGGGTTAAAGAAACACCTTCTTTGGGTTATCACACTTCTTCTTGTACTATTTGGTCCATTTTTTATCTTCGTTTTAGGGCCATTACTTCAATTAAATGTCACCTTGGGCGCAATTGTTGGAGGGCTTTATCTTGGTATGGTATTTAGTGGTGGTGCACCAGCTATTGAAGCTCTTGTCGAAAAAATAAGTCGACGTAGTGGATTTGAATTTGGTCGTTGTCGTATGTTTGGCTGTTTTGGTTGGGCTATATGTGCTTCGTTTGTTGGAATTATGATTTCTAAAGATGTCAATGCCGTTTTTTGGTTATGTTCTGGATTTGCATTGATTCTTTTAATTTTAGTTAAAATCGCCGATCCTGCAAAAACCACAACGACTGAAGTCGTTGAGCAAATGGGATTAAATAAACCAAAGCCATTCAATCTAAAACTTGCCCTTGATTTACTAAGTATGCGTAAGACATGGTTCTTCATGCTTTACATAATTGGGGTTGCTTGTACTTATGATGTATTTGATCAACAATTTGCAAACTTTTTCACCTCATTTTTTACTAACGAACAAGTGGGTCGTGAAGCTTTCGGCTATGTAACTACGCTCGGTGAATTTTTAAATGCCACTGTGATGTTTTTTGCTCCTCTGATTGTAATGAAAATAGGCAGTAAAAATACATTACTTATTGCTGGTGCTATCATGTCTATTCGTATTACAGGTTCAGCATTTGCCAGTACAGCAGTTGAAGTGGTGATATTAAAAACGCTACATATGTTCGAAGCACCTTTATTACTTGTCGGTGCATTTAAATATATTACCAAACACTTCCCTATTCACTTATCAGCAACCGTTTACTTAATCGCATTTTGTTTTGCAAAACAATTATCTATCATGTTTATGTCCACTTTTGCAGGGTTAATGTATGTTAAAATAGGTTTCGAAGGAGCATATTTAATCCTTGGCTTGATCGCATTTAGTTTTACGCTTATTTCATCCTTTACATTATCAGGGCGTGGACCATGGGATCTGTGGAAACATAACAACAGTGAAGGGTCTGAAGATTAGCAGACACTCACTATAACTATTATTGACTAGATGAAGGTTTTATTATGAAAATATTAGTAACTGGTGGTTGTGGATATATAGGAAGTCACACATGTGTTCAACTAATTAAATCTGGCTATACACCAATTATTATTGATAATTTGTTTAACAGTAAAGCATCAGTACTGGATAGGATACAAAAAATTACTGGGCAATCCGTCATTTTTTATCAAGGCGATGTATGCGATGAAAAACTATTAACTAAGATTTTTTCAGAACATGACATTAAAGCGGTGATCCATTTTGCTGGCCTAAAAGCCGTCGGTGAATCAGTTCACAAACCACTAGAATATTATGAAAACAATGTCTACGGCAGTATCGTACTGATGAAAGCAATGCGAGCTGCAGGCGTTAAACAGTTAGTATTTAGCTCGTCGGCCACGGTCTATGGCGAATTAGCCCCTGTTCCTTATGTTGAAACATTACCGCAAGGTTTACCTACTAGTCCGTATGGAAAAAGTAAATTAATGGTTGAGCAATGTATTATGGACTTAGCCGTTGCTGAGCCCGATTGGTCACTAACTTTACTACGTTATTTTAATCCTGTTGGAGCCCATCCAAGTGGATTAATGGGCGAAGACCCACTTGGTGTTCCTAATAATCTTATGCCTTATATTACCCAAGTTGCTGTAGGCAAAAGAGAGTCATTAGCTGTTTTTGGTAATGATTATCCAACAGTAGATGGAACTTGCGTTCGTGATTTTATACATGTTGTTGATTTGGCGGATGGGCATATCGCTGCACTCAAAACCGATCAAAACAAAGCTGGTGTGCATATTTACAATTTAGGCTCAGGTGTTGGTTATAGCGTATTACAAGTCATTAAAGCTTTTGAAAAAGCATCAGGAAAACCTCTTAATTGGCACTTTGCCCCAAGACGAGCAGGTGATTTACCAGCATTCTGGGCTGATGCTAATAAAGCTGAGCAAATATTAGGTTGGAAAACCAAACTCACGCTTGATGACATGGTAAAAGATTCTTGGAATTGGCAATCAAATAACCCTCAAGGCTATCCTGATTAACAATACATTTTATAAAACATACAAAATTAACAGAAGAGGCAAAAATGGATATTTTTAACCCAGTTGACCATCCTCATCGTCGTTACAACCCATTGACCAATCAATGGGTACTTGTTTCACCACATAGGGCAAAACGCCCATGGCAAGGGCAACAAGAAGTATTAAACGAAGAGCAAAAACCAAGTTATGATCCGACTTGCTTTTTGTGCCCAGGAAATAAACGGGTAACAGGAGATATCAACCCCCAATATAAGGGAACATTTGTTTTTACTAATGATTTTGCAGCACTAATGGAAAATACTCCAGAATCACCAAAAAACGCCGATCCATTATTCCAAATGCAAAGCGCAAAAGGCACTAGTCGAGTTATCTGTTTTTCACCCGATCACAGTAAAACATTACCTGAACTTGATTTACCTGCAATTGAAGGAGTAATTAAAACCTGGATAGAACAGCAGCAAGAGTTGGGCGAAAACTATCCTTGGGTACAAGTGTTTGAAAACAAAGGATCAGCAATGGGGTGCTCTAATCCTCATCCACATGGACAAGTTTGGGCAAATAGCTTTTTACCAAATGAAATTGCCCGCGAAGATCTAAATATGCGTAATTACTTTGAAAAATATCATCGCAATTTATTGGTTGATTATGCTGAAAAGGAACTTATTAATCGTGAGCGAATCGTTGTAGAAACCAAGTATTGGCTTGCCGTTGTTCCTTTTTGGGCAATATGGCCATTTGAAACATTATTATTACCAAAAACTCACATTCCACAATTAACCCAATTAAATGACGAACAACAAAGTGATTTAGCTATTGCGCTCAAAAAATTAACGAGTCGCTACGATAATTTATTTCATTGCTCTTTCCCATACTCTATGGGCTGGCATGGTGCGCCATTTATGCAAGATAAAAATGATTATTGGCAAGTACATGCACATTTTTATCCCCCTTTATTACGTTCCGCCACAGTAAAAAAATTTATGGTAGGTTACGAAATGTTAGCCGAAGTACAACGTGATTTAACCCCAGAGCAAGCAGCTGAAAGGTTACGTAACGTTAGTGATGTGCATTATAAAGACAAAAAGGATAAATAGATGAACGCATTAATCAAAGCTACTACACAAGCATTTGAATCTAAATTTGATTATAAACCCGATACACTTATACAAGCCCCCGGTCGTGTAAATTTGATTGGCGAGCATACCGATTATAATGATGGTTTTGTTTTACCTTGTGCCATCGATTATCAAACGATAATAAGTTGTCACAAACGTTCTGATAATCTTGTCCGAGTTATTGCGGTTGATTATGATAATCAACAAGATGAATTTTCTTTAGATTCTCCTATTGAAAAACATCCGGATTATATGTGGGCTAACTACATACGTGGGGTGGTAAAACACTTAAAAAAATATGCAAATAATATCCATGGCGTCGATTTTGCTATTAGTGGAAACGTTCCTCAAGGAGCAGGACTAAGTTCATCAGCATCTCTAGAGGTTGCGGTAGCTAAAATGTTCCAAGTTCTTTACAACTTAGCTTTAGATGGCACCAAGTTAGCCTTAATTGGTCAAGAGGCCGAAAACCAATTTGTTGGTTGCAATTGTGGTATCATGGATCAATTAATATCTGCCCTTGGACAAAGCCAACATGCATTGTTAATTGACTGTCGTTCATTAGAAGTTAAACCAGTTTCAATTCCTAAAGATTTTGCTGTGGTTATCATCAATTCAAATATCAAACGAGGATTAGTTGATAGTGAATATAATACTCGACGCAAACAGTGTGAAGCAGCAGCTCAAGCTCTTGGGGTAAAAGCCTTAAGAGACGCGTCCTTAACTGAATTACAACATATTGAAAACACGCTCGATCCAATTGTCTTTAAACGAGCTCATCATGTAATCACTGAAAATGAACGCACACTAAAAGCAGCACAAGCTCTTACAGATGGTGATTATAAATTATTATCAAAACTCATGGCACAGAGTCACAATTCAATGCGTGATGATTTTGAAATTACAGTCCCCGCTATTGATTATCTAGTTGAAATAATTCACGGTGTAATTGGTGAACAAGGCGGTGTTCGCATGACAGGCGGTGGCTTTGGTGGTTGTGTTGTGGCATTAGTACCAAAAGATAAAGTTGATGCTGTTAAAACGGTTGTTAGCGATAGTTATGCTAAAAAATTCGGTATTAAAGAAGATTTTTATGTCTGTAAACCAAGTGAAGGAGCACACGCGATATGCCTATAACGCAAATTATTGAACTGTCCAATAAACAAGGAATGCGAATAAAACTTTCAAACTGGGGAGCTACATGGCTCTCCTGTGAATTGCCCGTTAATGGACAGAATCGAGAAGTATTACTCGGCTGTCGCTCACTTGAACAATACCAACAACAGGATGCCTATTTAGGTGCTACAATAGGCCGATATGCTAACCGTATTGCCAATGCTACTATTAATATTGAAAATAAACAATATCATCTCACCGCGAATCAAGGTGTAAATCAGTTACACGGCGGCAAATTAGGCTTCGATAAACAATTATGGTTAATTCAATCTTGCTCCGATCAGCAAGTGACTTTCCTTTTGATTTCACCTGATGGTGATCAAGGGTTTCCTGGTGAGCTGAATGTAACTGTAACGTATAAACTAACCGATGACAATCAAGTAATTATCTTGTTTAATGCAACTACAACAAAAACTACGCCAGTGAATTTGACTAATCATGCTTACTTTAATCTAGATGGTGAAATAAGCAAGGATGTACTTAATCACAGATTAAAAGTAAATGCTAACTATTATTTGCCAGTTAATGCCAATGGTATCCCTAATAAGGATTTAGTTAGTGTTGCCATGCACGATATGGATTTACGTCAACCAAAACTTTTATCGGAAAAACTACTTGAAAGCGCAGAAAGGCAAATAACTGGTGGTTATGATCATGCTTATTTATTAGATAAAACCAAAGCGATAGCCGCTCAACTCATTTCATCTGATAAAAAAGTAACAATGAATGTTACTACAACCAAACCGTCATTACAGATTTATACAGGTAACTTTTTACAACATACACCAAACCGGCATAATGGTGAATATGGAAATTTTGCTGGCATAGCATTAGAAAGCCAATTTTTACCGGACAGCCCTAATCATCCTGACTGGCCACAACCAAGCTGCTTTTTACAACCAAAACAAATATATGAACATTACATTGCTTACCAATTTTTTATAAATTAATAAGTTGTTTGACTTAATTATTGCTGTATATTAATAACATCTAGCTTTTTCATATTTACATTACTAGAAATCCAGCAAATTGAGCAAAAGAATTTTGCACGGTTAAACTAACAATCCTAAGTAAAATTAGGTATGATACAGTCATCATACCTAATGGATAATATTAAATATGAAAAGCAAAAGTTTAACTGCTATTTTTCCGGGTACTTTTGATCCCATCACTAATGGTCATATTGATCTTGTGACACGAGCTTCGTTACTGTTTCCTCGATTAATTGTTGCTATTGCCGAAAATCCTAATAAAAAAACACTCTTTAATCTAGAAGAACGCGTGAATTTAGCATCAACAGCAGTTGAACATTTACTCAATGTCGAAGTTATTGGTTTTGACAATTTGATGGCTAATTTTGCACAAACCCATAATGCCACGGTTATCGTTCGAGGCGTTCGTACAACACACGATTTTGAATACGAAAGGCAACTTGCCGAAATGAATCGTGCATTAAAATCTGATTTAGACACTATCTTTTTAATGCCATCAATTGCAATGGGATTTATTTCATCAACAATAGTGAAAGATGTTGCCTACCATGACGGTGATATAACAAATTTAGTACCACTACATGTCAAAACAGCTTTATTAAAACGCTTAACATAAATAAAAACGTCTATGGTTAATTTTTACACTCCACAAAGAAAAAAGTTCACACCACAAAAATTGACAGTAACTATTTCATCTTTAGATGCCTTTGGGCAAGGTGTGGCCAACCATAAAGGTAAAACAATTTTTGTAAAATCAGCCTTGCCTGATGAAACCGTTGATATTGAGTTAACTGAAAATAAGAAAAATTACGCTAAAGCTAAAGTCATTAGATATCATAATCAAAGCAAATACCGCGTTAAACCTCTATGTGAATATTATCAACAATGTGGAGGTTGTGAGCTACAACATATTGCACCACATATGCAACAACAAGCAAAATATAATGCGTTGATAAATCTATTACAAAAAGAAACAGGACAACCTTTATCAAATATCGTTAAAAATTCACCGCAAATTATTGCCGATCAACCTTACCATTATCGTCGACGTGCAAGACTTTCAATTAATATTGTTAAAGGCCGATTAGCAATTGGATTTCGCCAAGCAGAATCTAATCAAATAATCAATATCAAACATTGTCCTGTATTAGTTGATGAATTAGATTCATTGCTAGCACCATTACAAAGCATGCTCAATAACATAAAACAGAAAAAAGTACTGGGTCACGTTGAACTAATTTCGGTCGATAGTGGTATTATTCTTGTTTTAAGGCACACTATGCCTCTAAGCAATCATGATGTTAACCTATTAAAAGAATTTGCCGAAAATAACAATATTTCACTTTATTTTCACGGCGATGATTTAATACATATTGCCGGTAATACTGAGCATTTTTATTTAATTAATCATTTAAAATTAACATTCAGCCCTCTAGATTTTATTCAGGTAAATTGTAAAATTAATCAAAAGATGATCGAACAGGCGCTTAACTGGCTAACTTTACAACCAACAGATCGGGTTTTAGATCTGTTTTGCGGAATGGGCAATTTTTCGTTACCTATAGCAAAATTAAGTAAAACTGTAACGGGAATTGAAGGTGTTGATACCTTGGTTGAAAAAGCAAAATTCAACGCTATATTAAATAATACTGAGATTTGTGCGGAAACTAATTTTTTAACCAGCAATTTAGATGATTCTCAACAATTTTCGATATGGAGTCAATCACAATATAATTATAATAAAGTATTATTAGATCCAGCAAGAGCAGGAGCGTTTAATGCAACAATAGAAATTGCAAAATTAGCACCATCAAAAATTGTTTATATATCGTGTAATCCTGCTACACTAGCTCGAGATAGTAAACAACTTATCGATGCAGGATATCAAATTGCTCAAATTGCTATTTTAGATATGTTTCCGCAAACCAAACACATTGAATCAATGTTGTTGCTAATAAAATCAGGAACATAAGTTATGGTATCTATTAGAGGCGCACACCAACATAGTGAAGAACACTATTCCCTTGCTCAATTTGATGTAGAACAATGGGTAAAACAAGAATTGTTATTAACTAATCCTGCATCTTATAAGAAGTTTAGAGAAGTTTGGGATTTTTGTTTTGAAAACAGCGCAGGTGCATCAGAGCAAATTTTCTGTTTCCAAAATGCGATAGAAATGGTCGAAATTCTATCGACACTTAATATGGATATTAATAGTTTATGTGCGGCTTTATTGCTTCCTTTTGTTGATAGCAAAATTATTCGCCGAGAAGATATTCCAGAAGATTTTGATCGTGAAATTTCTCATATTATTTCTAGTATTGTTAGGATGAAAGAAATTCGCCAATTACGAGCAATTCGTAACGGCAGTGCTACTTCCGAACAAATTGATAGTATTCGCCGAATGCTACTAGCGATGGTAAATGACTTCAGAAGTGTAGTGATTAAATTGGCAGAACGCATTACCTACTTACGCAATTTAATCAATGCACCTCAAGAAGAACAGGTCCTTGCAGCTAAAGAATGTTTTAACATCTATGCGCCTTTAGCCAACCGTTTAGGCATAGGTCAATTAAAATGGGAGCTAGAAGATTTCTGCTTCCGCTATTTACATCCAGATGAATATCGATTAATAGCAAAAAAATTGCAAGAAAAACGATTAGATCGTGAACTGTACATCAAACAATTTGTAAGCCATTTACAAGATTTGATGAATCAAGATCATATTCGAGCTGAGGTATACGGTCGTCCTAAACATATTTATAGTATATGGCGAAAAATGGAGCGTAAACACCTTCAATTCGAAGATTTATATGATATTCGTGCTGTGCGCATTATCTGCGATCGTATTGAAGATTGTTATAATGCATTAGGTATTGTCCACAGCCATTATAAACATATCGCAAAAGAATTTGACGATTATGTAGCAAATCCTAAACCAAATGGTTATCAATCGATCCATACTGTTGTTTATGGTCCACAAGATAAAGCAATCGAAATTCAAATTCGTACTGAAAAAATGCACAATGAGGCTGAACTAGGTATTGCTGCACATTGGAAATATAAAGAAGGCAGTACCGACAAAATGACAGCTTATGATCAACGAATTTCTTGGTTGCGTAAATTATTAACATGGCAACAAGAAATGTCGGAAAGTGGTGAAATACAAGAAGCTGTTCGTAGCCAAATTTTTGATGACCGAGTTTATGTTTTTACGCCTAAAGGTGATGTTGTTGACTTGCCTGCTAGGTCAACTCCACTTGATTTTGCTTATCATATACATAGCGATGTGGGTCACCGCTGTATTGGAGCCAAAGTAGGCGGGCGAATTGTACCATTTACCTATAATTTAAAAATGGGCGATCAAGTTGAAATCATTACCCAAAAACAACCAAATCCTAGTCGAGATTGGCTAAATCCGAATACAGGATTCGTTAATAGTAGTCGTGCCAGAGCTAAAATTCAAGCCTGGTTTAAAAAGCAAGATCGCGATAAAAATATCGCTGCAGGTGAGCAAATTTTACAAAGCGAACTTGAACCTTTAAACATTAGTATAAAAAGTGTCGAAAAAATCTTAATTAATAAATATAACGCTCATTCATTTGACGAGGTATTAGCAGGTATTGGTAGTGGTGATGTAAGGATTAATCAATTAGTTAATTTTATCAATGCACAATTTAATAAACCAACTGCTGAAGAGGAAGATGAAGCAGCATTAAAACAGATTGCCCAAAAAACGAATATACAATCTAAAAATACTAATAAATTCAACAACAAAAAAGGCAGTGAAATTATTATTGAGGGTGTGAGTAACTTAATGTATACCATTGCAAACTGTTGCCGCCCTATTCCTGGCGATCTAATTGTGGGGTTTGTAACTCATGGGCGAGGTATTTCAATTCACCGAGCTGATTGTGAGCAATTGCAAGACCTTAAAAATCATGCGCCTGAACGTATTACTCACGCTGTTTGGAACAACAATACCCAATCAAGTTATGCCATGGTGATAAAGATTGTTGCCAACGATCGAAGTGGTTTATTGCGAGATATCACTACGATTTTAGCTAATGAAAAGGTTAATGTACTTGGTCTAATAAGTCGCTCAGATATGAAGCAACAATTAGCCACTATCGAAGTAGATATGGAAATTTTTGATCAGGATTCGTTAAATCGAGTGCTCAATAAAATAAAACAACTACCCGATGTTATTGAAGCTAAACGTTTTCAAGGTTAATTAACACATGTTAAATTGCCACTTTTTAGTGGCAATTAAGTTTAAAATTTATTGCTTTCTCTCTAAAATTTCAAACTGATATGAATAGCCATTTTTATCGTCAGGTTGGTGTCCTTCTTGATAAATAACTTGCCATTGCTCAGGTGAATAATCAGGGAAATGGGTATCTCCCTGTAGTTCCGCATCTATATGCGTTAGATAAAGTCGATTTGCTAACGGTAAAGTCTGCTTATAAATATTACCACCACCAATAATAAATGCCTCATCAACATTCTGTTTTTGTGCTAACAGTATAGCGGCATCAATTGATTGAACCCAACTTACATTTTGAATTGAATTAGGTTCACTTGGTGCTTGCTTTGAAATAATAATATTATGACGATTTGGTAGTGGACGGCCAATAGACTCAAATGTCTTTCTTCCCATAATAACAGGTTTATTAAGTGTATTTTTTTTAAACCATGCCAAATCTGCAGGTAAATACCAAGGCATTTGATTATTTAAGCCAATTACACGATTATCGGCCATGGCTACAATAATACTTAATGTCATATCCGTTCCTTTACACATACCCTAAAGATTTTATTCGCTGATTGACATGCTCAGGAAAGATGGTTTGACTCCAAAGTCGTTCGCTTAAAGAAAGTAACGACTCTTTTTGTCCAGCAACGATCCAATTAGACAATTCTGTAGCAACATCAGGGTATATTATTGGTTTTGGTGAAGGTAAATCTAACCAATACTTAAGTTTGATACAGTTTAAACTTTCCATAACCGTTGCCATATCAAGAGATCGTAAACATTGAGCATTATAAATTTGTTCAAATTGACCTGCAACAGGCTTAGTAAGAATCTTTTTACCAAGCGTTAATGCTTCAGAAATCAATGCAAAGCCCGTATTTGAAATAATGCCAGAGCAATTGACTAAAGCCTGCGTAAAACTATCACGACTAAGAGGTTGAAAATTAATATTACCACGTTGCGATTCTTGCTTTATATCTGGGTGAAAACAGATAAATTGACGATCATGAAATTGGTTTAACATACCAATGATCTCATCTATACCTTCAAACGGCAAATAAACCACAATGCTGCCATCTTCTGTTGGTGTGGCATTAAATGAATCAATCATCGGTGGCAATAACTTATGCCCAAAATGAAACCAATGCAAACCAATAGGCTTAGTAACTGGCGCATAATATTTCATGATTACATTGGCAACTAACCCATATTCTTTAGGTTTAAGATATTGGCATACGGCCTGATTACTTATACCTAAACAGTCACGTTGCTGATGATGTGCGGCCCAAGCAGTGACTGGCTCAAAATCACTAATAATACAATCATACTTTGATAAATCGAGTTCCCGCACGTCTTTAATCAGCCTGAAAGCACGAATTCGTTGTATGGTTTTACGAAAATTAATTTTACCATTTAGTGTTGCAAAGGTTACACCTCGATAAGTCTTATAATCACCAAAAACTTGCATATCAAAATAGTCTTTAGGATCACGTCCACTAAAAATATAATCAACATCAGCTCCAACTTTTTTTAATGCTTTAGCTAAAGTTCTACAACGACTGACATGGCCATTTCCTGTTCCTTGAACACCAAAAAGAATCTTCATATCAATATTATTTGCCAATTATTATTGTTAAATATCATACCAGAACACGTCATAATTATCTTATTTTTTTACACATTAACTTAAAATTTTAGTATTTTTAATATATTAATAGACAAGTCGACAAATCAATACAATTAAATTAAACTAGTTATATCAAGGTGATATTTAAACTTTAAGTAGGGCTATTATTTATTTTACAAAAAATAGCGAGATATCAAGATGCCTATAACACCCCAAAATAAACCAATTTGCCAAATAATTGTATTAGCATCAATACTATTTTTGTTTAGTTATTCTTCATGGCATTTATCTAACTTATTATTATCACCAGCTTTAACTTGTCATTCTGCTCATTCCACATCTGAATTAACACCTAAACACGAATCTATTTCTAACGAGCCAGTTTTGGTTTTGCGAAAAAACACAATCATATCAGCTTGTGCTTTGTTTCATCAGTGTTCAACCTGTAATATTTTGAACTCTAATTTTCCTGCAAAACTTTATATTTCGTCTAGCAGTGAACGATATCTGCCCATTAAGCCTATTCTACAATATAACGAATTTATTCCAGAGTTAAGACCACCGCAAGCTGTTTAATTGGTTTATGTAAATAAAAGCAGTAAGTAACACTAGAAGCAATAACTGAATTATATTGATATTTGTTTTATCAGTATAACCATCAGGTTATTGTTAAAATTAACTATTTTGAGGAACATCATGAAACGTCGAAATTTTTTGATAAATATTACCACAGCTATCGGTGGATTGGTCGCAACTAAAGCTATAGCCCAAATGGGGAACAATAATATGCATGACACAATGTGTGATACTAATTCTGATGAATGTCAAAAGGGGGATAATATGCACCAACACATGAATATGGACATGAATCACAATCAAATGTCGCAAAAACTTTTATCGACTTCAGTACTACCACAAGGAATAGATCTACCAACTTTGACCAACTTAAAAAATGAGAGCAAGCAAAAAGGTGTTTTTGAAGCAACATTACATATAAAACCAACAAAAATTGCGTTAACACCAGATTTAACCACGGAATTTTGGACCTATAATGGAATGATACCTGGTCCGAAAATCGAAGTATTTGAAGAAGACCATGTTAAAATCACCGTAAAAAATGAACTTACTCAATCAACGACAGTTCATTGGCACGGCTTGCTCATTCCATCTGATCAAGACGGAAACCCACAAAACGAAATTCCAGCAGGAGGCAGTCGAACTTATGAATTTATCATTCCTAAAGGTACTGCTGGCACTTATTGGTATCATCCTCACGGACATAATACAGTAGCCGAACAAGTTTATCGAGGTTTAGCTGGTACATTTATTGTTCGTAGCAAACACGATCCACTTGCATCGTTCCCTGAACAAAATTGGTTCTTTTCTGACTTAAAATTAACCGACAAAGGTCTAATTGCTGATAATTCAATGGTCGATTGGATGAATGGACGTGAAGGCCAATTTGTATTAATAAATGGCAGTTACCGCCCAAAAATCAAAATAGATTCAGCCACACATATCCGAGTATGGAATTCGTGTTCAGGTCGATATCTCAATCTTTCTATCCCTAACTGCGATGTCTTTTTAGTTGGCACTGATGGTGGACTATTAGCTAAACCCTACCTGCTTACCAAACCCTTATTATTAACTCCGGCTGAACGTGCTGAATTAGTCATAATACCAAAACAAACTGGTACTGTATATTTACAATCAATCGGATATGATCGCAATAAAATGGGCAATGTACCGCCAGAACAAGATATAATACTAGGTGAGTTAACACTGACTAAATCCGAGCCAATCACCTTACCAAACACATTAAACCAACTACCTAATATGGGGCCAGCTGTCGTCCATAAATTACTGGAATATACCGAAGTAATGGACATGAAAGAGCCGCGTGGTGGTGTGTTATTTTTAATTAATGGTAAACGTCATGACATGTCGCGAATTGATCTAAAAAGCAAAATTCACGATATTGAAGAATGGACAATATTTAATAACTCCCATATGGATCACAATTTCCACATCCATGGCGCACAATTTATTGTACAATCGCACGAGTTAAATGGTAAAAAAACTCAGCCTGATTATATTGCCTTAAAAGATACCATTAATTTACGGCCACACGAAAAACTTACCATCAAAATACAGCAAAATCTTCCTGGGCTTCGCATGTATCACTGTCACATTATTGAACATGAAACAACTGGCATGATGGGGCAATTAATGGTGGAATAATATTTATTCTTTTATCCCTTTCCTTGATTCAATTTTTAGTATGGTTGGATTGAGGGAAGTTAAATTAACAAAAACTCGCTTATCATTACCGAAAAAAAGCGAGTTTTTATAAACCTATCATCTTATTAAAATTCCTTTTATTAAATTATTCCCCTTGTAATAAGGGTTTTTTATTTTGCTAAAAAATGCTAAAATGCGCAGATTATGATCGTCATCAACTATTGGCAAAAACTCAACAAACGATTGATTATCAAAACCGCTTTATCGCACTTATTATTAGGTGTGATTGCTGCTGGGTTTGGTTTATGTCAAAACGAAGCGCTTCCATCGGAATCTGATGTTTCGCACAGTGGAATTATTGCTATTACATCCATTGTACAAGATCACAGAGAAACAGCACAAAGAAAGTTACCAACACTAGCACTATCATGTTCCCCAAAACAGCATACTGTAGTACTTTTAATAACGCCCAATTATGATGATCTTTCCCATAGCAAGGCAATCCGACTATCCCCTTACAACGGCATACGAGCTGGACCAAAAACTACCTCTTAGAATTTACGCACAAATAAAACTAATTTTTATTCAAGGTAAAAGCCTTAAAATCCGTATTAAAAAACAAGAGAAAAGTTATGTTATTAAAATTATTAACAAAAGTATTTGGTAGCCGCAATGAGCGCGTATTAAAAAGTATGCGTAAACGAGTTGAAAAAATTAATGCACTTGAACCAGCCATGGAAGCATTAACCGATGATGAACTAAAAGCAAAAACCACAGAATTTAAACAAAAGATTGCCTCTGGGACCCAATTAGATGATATTTTGGAAGAAGCTTTCGCAGTGGTACGTGAAGCGAGTAAACGTGTATTTGGCATGCGTCATTTTGATGTGCAGTTAATCGGTGGTATGGTATTAAATGAACGTTGCATTGCTGAAATGCGTACGGGTGAAGGTAAAACTTTAACAGCGACATTACCTGCCTACTTAAATGCACTAACAGGTAAAGGTGTACACGTTGTTACGGTTAATGATTACTTAGCGCAGCGAGATGCTGAAAATAATCGTCCTTTATTCGAATTTTTGGGCTTAACTGTAGGGATTAACCTGCCAAATATGCCCGCACACATAAAACGTGAGGCTTACAACGCAGATATCACCTATGGTACCAATAATGAATATGGTTTCGACTACCTACGCGATAATATGGTATTTACCAAAGATGCTCGAGTACAACGTCCATTGCATTACGCCTTAGTCGATGAAGTTGACTCAATTTTAATTGATGAAGCAAGAACACCTCTGATTATTTCAGGTCAAGCGGAAGATAGTTCCGACAGATATATTAGCGTTGATAAAATCATTCCTTACTTGACCCGTCAAGAAAAAGAAGACTCTGACCAGTTCCAAGGTGATGGTGACTTCTCAATTGATGAAAAATCTCGCCAAGTTAACTTAACAGAACGAGGCTTAGTTAAAGTTGAAGAATTACTGATAAAACAAGGTATCATGAAAGGTGATGAGTCACTTTATGCACCGAGCAATATCGTATTGATGCATCACGTTAATGCAGCCCTACGCGCTCACCACCTATTCCATCGCGACGTTGATTATATTGTCAGAGATAACGAAATTATCATCGTTGACGAACATACTGGAAGAACAA
The DNA here is from genome assembly GCF_001690415.1 of Gilliamella sp. Imp1-1. NCBI lineage: Bacteria > Pseudomonadati > Pseudomonadota > Gammaproteobacteria > Orbales > Orbaceae > Gilliamella > Gilliamella sp. Imp1-1. The sequence continues at coordinate 19,847 of NZ_LZHK01000121.1, read as the reverse complement.
TGGATGGTCGACGTTGGTCTGATGGTTTACATCAAGCTGTTGAAGCAAAAGAGCACGTTAAAATCCAAAATGAGAACCAAACACTGGCTTCAATTACTTTCCAAAACTATTTCCGTTTATATGAAAAACTAGCGGGCATGACAGGTACTGCTGACACTGAAGCATTTGAGTTTAACCAAATTTATGGTTTAGATACGATTGTTATTCCAACTAATCGCCCAATGCAACGAAAAGATCAATCCGACCTTGTCTATATGACCGAAAAGGAAAAGATAAATGCAATTGTAGCTGATGTACAAGAATGTGTAAAACGCGGTCAACCTGTTTTAGTCGGAACAGCATCAATCGAAAAATCAGAATTAGTTTCACAAGCATTTAAAAAAGCAGGTATCAAACATAATGTCCTAAATGCTAAATTCCATGCTCAAGAAGCAGAAATCATTGCTAATGCAGGGAGTAAAGGTGCAGTTACTATTGCAACCAACATGGCTGGTCGTGGTACTGATATTATGCTCGGTGGTAACTGGCAAAATGATATAGCAAAAATTGAAAATCCAACACAAGAAGACATCGAAAAAGCGAAACAAGCTTGGCAAACAAAACACGAAGAAGTGATTGAGTTAGGTGGACTTTATATTTTAGGTACTGAACGTCACGAGTCACGCCGTATCGACAACCAACTACGAGGTCGTGCAGGACGTCAAGGTGACCCTGGCGCTTCACGCTTTTATCTATCACTGGAAGATCCATTGATGAGAATTTTCGCCTCTGATCGTATGGGTAATATGATGCGTAAATTGGGTATGAAAGAAGGTGAAGCTATTGAACACCCATGGGTCACAAAAGCCATTGCCAATGCTCAAAAGAAAGTTGAAAGTCGCAACTTTGATATTCGTAAACAACTTCTTGAATATGATGATGTCGCCAACGATCAACGTAAAGTAATTTACCGAGAACGAAACGGCTTACTTGATAATACCAATATAAAGGATACCATTGATTCAATTCGAGGTGATGTATTTAACACTTTAATTGACCAATACATTCCACCACAATCAATTGAAGATATGTGGAATATACCAGGTCTTGAAACTGCGCTAAAAACAGACTTTGACTTGGATTTACCGGTCGCAAAATGGCTAGATGAAGAGCAAAATCTGCACGAAGAAACATTGCGTGAACGAATCTTACAAATTGCTCAAGACAAATATTTAGAAAAAGAAAACATGGCTGGAGCTGAAGCATTTAGACATTTCGAGAAAAGTGTTATGTTACAAACACTTGATACGCTTTGGAAAGAACATTTAGCAGCTATGGATTATTTACGCCAAGGTATTCATTTGCGCGGCTATGCACAAAAAGATCCAAAACAGGAATATAAACGTGAATCATTTAATATGTTTGCTAACATGCTAGAATCATTAAAATATGATGTTATTGGTATTTTGAGTCGCGTACAAATTCGCTCACAAGAAGAAGTTGACGAAGCTGAACGCCAACGCCTAGCAGAAATGGAAAAACTAATGGCCAAACAACAAGCTAACCATGATTCGGTAGCGAGTATAAATGGCGAAAGTGAAGAACTATCAGCAGGCGCTTCTTCGCAACCAATAGTACGAACTCAAGCCAAAGTTGGTCGTAATGATCCATGCCCTTGTGGTTCAGGTAAAAAATATAAACATTGCCATGGTGCTGTTCAGTAAAGAAAAAATTTAGTATCATCAAGCAAAGTTGATCCTAAAATCGTCGATTAGGATCGACAATAGGTTGAAAGGGAAAGTCACAACTTTCCCCTAAAATTTTACTCATAGGCAAATAGAATTATGAATAAACATATTGAAATTGCTGTAGGTATTATTCGTTCACAAAATTGTCAAATATTTATCACCCAACGCGGTGAAGACTCTCATCTTGCTGGTTTTTGGGAGTTTCCTGGTGGAAAAATCGAGATCGGAGAAACGCCATATCAAACCTTACAACGAGAAATTGCTGAAGAAGTTGACATTCATATCCACCAAGCCCAATTTTTAGATACCTTTAACCACAGTTATGATGATCGAGATATTACAATTCATGCGTATTTAGTTGAAGAGTGGGATGGAGTCCCTTTTGCTAAAGAAGGCCAACCAAGTCGTTGGGTTGACCAAGAAGATCTGAATGCCGACGAATTCCCTGACGCCAATCGACCGATCATCGAAATGCTTAAAAACTTAGATAAACAAATATAACTTAGTTATTACAATTTAGCTTGTTCGCGAGTTTAGTTTTGTTTATTTAACTTAAATTAGTTTCTTGTATGATTTTAGAGCTATTATATTTAGTTCATAAAACAGCTGTACGCTGTTTCCCCGCGCCGAGAATAACACAATGCTAAAGCAAAAATTTACTATCACAAAGCTTTGATCCTATTTTAACTAATAATCCATTTGGCAATGGCTAAATACATACCCAATAAACTCGGATTTAGGTCTATTTGCTGTAATAACGAAACGAATAATCAGAATGGGTTGCATATAAAAAAACCTGCCATAAGCAGGTTTTATAAATTCGGAAATTGGCTCCTCCAACAGGACTTGAACCTGTGACATACGGATTAACAGTCCGCCGTTCTACCGACTGAACTATGGAGGAACACTTAACGGAATGAATATTAACTATATATAACACCAATGTCAATCTCTAAAACAGCAAATAGAATTAACTGCTCAGCTTGTAATCAAATTAATCTATAGATATGCTAAGATAATTAAATATATTATTAACAGGTAAAATGGCATTTATGAAAAAAAATATTTGTATTTTTTGCGGAGCAAGCGAAGGAAACCAATTAGAATATCGTACACAAGCAGAACAATTAGGCAAAACTTTAGTAGAACAAAATCGACGGCTAATTTATGGTGGTGGTAATAAAGGTTTAATGGGAATTATTGCTAATACAGTACTTGCGCACGGCGGTGAGGTGATTGGTATTATTCCTGAACGTTTAGTCAAAGCCGAAACAGCACACCACGGTATCACTCGTTTAGAAGTAGTGGATAATATGCATCAACGCAAAGCAAGACTTTCGGAATTAGCTGATGGTTTTATTGCAATGCCAGGAGGAACTGGAACTTTAGAAGAATTTTTTGAAGTTTGGACAGCAATGCAAATAGGTTATCATGAAAAGCCCGTTGCATTATTTAATGTGTTAGAATTTTGGCAACCAATGCTTAATTTTTTGCAACATGCAGTGAATGAAGGTTTTGTTCGAGATAGTTTTTATAAAACATTAATTGTTTCGGAAGATCATCGAACTATACTACAACAAATGGATCATTTTATCCCTAAAGATTTACAGCGCTGGGTAAAAAAATAGCTTAAATGTCATATTATATAAAAACGCCATCACTTGATGGCGCTTTTATTTATATGTTTAAAATTACGCAGCAGTTACAGCTTCTGACTCTGGTTGTTTAATAAATGCATATGCTACACCAGCAATAACGGCACCAACAACAATAGACAATAAGTAACCAACTACTGGTTTAACAACGCCCGGAATTGCTAAAGCAAATAAACCACCATGCGGCGTCATTAATGTTGAACCGAAGGCTAACGCCATACCACCCGTAATAGCACCACCGACAATACAACATGGGATAACACGTAATGGATCGCGCGCAGCAAATGGAATTGCTCCTTCTGAAATAAAGCATAAGCCTAATACCAATGAAGCCTTACCACTTTCTTGTTCAGTTTTAGCAAATTTTTTGCGCGCAATCAATGTCGCAATTCCCATTGCTAAAGGTGGAACCATGCCCCCAGCCATAACCGCTGCCATTGGAGCATAAACCTGCGCTGAAATTAAACCTGTACCAAATGCATAAGCAACCTTATTTATTGGTCCACCCATATCAGTACACATCATGCCACCTAATATAGCGCCCAATATAACGGCATTGGCTGTACCCATTGAATTTAACCACACTGTTACAACGTTCATTAACCACGCAATAGGCGTACCAACAATAAATTGCATCACAAGACCGGTAATAAGCGTTGCAAATAGTGGTACGATTAATATTGGTTTCAATGCCTCTAGACTTTTTGGTAATGGTAAATATTTAGTGATTAATAGTGCTAGATAACCTGCAAAATAACCAATAATAATTCCACCTAAAAAGCCAGCCCCCGTCGAAACTGCTAGCAAACCGCCAACAAGTCCTGGTGCAAGACCGGGTCTGTCAGCAATGGAATAAGCAATATAACCTGAAAGCAGTGGCACCATAAGTGAGAAAGCAAGACCACCGATTTCGGCTAAATGCGATTCTCCAATTAATTTTTGTACTCCATCAACCATTTCAAATGAACCAAAAGCGAATGAAAGCGCAATAATCAAACCACCTGCAACCACCATTGGTAACATATAAGATACACCTGTTAGAAGGTGCTGATAAATACCTTTTTTCTCGTTGCTTGATTTAGCGGTTGAAGTATTTGATGACGGTTGATATACGGTTGCTTCTTCAAATGCTTTATCAAATTCTTGTGCTGTTTTTTTCAGAGCTGGACCTGTTTTGGTGCGATAAAGTTTTTTACCTGCAAATTTACTCAAATCAACATCAATATCACAAGCCGCAATTACAACATCGGCTGAAGCCACTTCTTCTGGTGTTAATTCATTACCGACACCAACTGAGCCACGTGTTTCAACCTTACACCACCATCCACGTTTTTTGGCTTCCTCTTCAATCGCTTCTGCTGCCATAAAGGTGTGAGCAACACCTGTTGGACATGCGGTTACCGCAACAATACGTTTTACACTGGTATTATTGCTTGAGGCAGGCATAGCTTCGGCTGTTTGTTGATAAACACTCGCTTTACTTTGCGCATCTGTTAAAATCTGTTTTGGGTTAGCAAAAATTTGATTTAAATCATCAACGGCATAAACCTTTTTACCAACAACTGCTTTATCACTGATAGTTCCAGAACCTACTGCAACTATAACATCAGCCGATGTTGCATTATCAACCAGATTTAGATTTAATTCGTTTGCGGCTAAAGCTAATTCCGCTTTAGCCAAACGTTCATTTACTGGCCCTGTATTACTACCTTCAATAATATATATATTCATGAATACTCCTATTCAGAAATTATTTCAATTTTTTCTAGCATATTATTTACAGCTTGGCAATCAGATATACCAACACCAGCTTGCCCAACTGATAAAGCTGCAACACTTGATGCAAAGACTAAAGTATCTTTAATTGAACGATTAGTCATTAAGCCATACATCAACCCGGCGACCATTGAATCACCGGCACCAACAGTACTAACTACATGACATTTTGGTGGTTTTGCAAGCCATGCTTCATTTTTAGTTACCCACAAAGCGCCTTTACTTCCTAGCGAGATCACCACATTTTCAATGCCGTCGTTAACTAACTTCATAGCAGCTGCTTTAACATCTTCTAATGTTGGTAATTTGCGACCTACCCACATTTCTAGCTCTTTGTCATTGGGTTTAATTAACCATGGTTTTGCTTTTAATCCTGCAACTAATGCATCTCGGCTACTATCAAATACGATCTTTGGACAAATCGCTTTAACTTGTTCCATCCACTTAGTAAATTTATCAAGTGATACTCCAACTGGTAAACTACCGCTGATAGCCACCATGTCAATGTCTTTTAACCATTCAAGAGAATTTGTAACAAAATGTTGCCAATCTTGATCGTTAATCGTAAAGCCTGAAAAATTAAGGTCAGTCACTTCACTATTTTCCTCGGTTAATTTAACATTAATGCGAGTACGACCTTCAATTGTTTCAAATTTATCAATTACATTTAATGATTTGAATAATAAGTTAAATCCATCACGATTTTCTTTACCTAAAAAACCGCCAATAGTTAATTGAACATCTAAATCCGACAAAACTTTAGCAACGTTGATACCTTTGCCAGCAGCAAGTAATGCATTGGTTTGGACTAAATTAACATCACCAAGCTCAACTTTGGGACAAAAACCCAAAAGATCATAAGCTGGGTTTAAAGTTATTGTTGCGACACGATAAGTCATTATTCAGTCCCCTCACCTAAACCATCCCCAATTGCTTTACCAATAGCATCAAGCGCTTGAGTAGCATCTTCACCTACTGCAGTAAATCGTAATCGACTACCTTTTTTAGCGCCTAGTGCAACAATTTTCATTAAACTCGTTGCACTTACTGGCTCACCTTTACCATCTAAATTAGCGACAGTAACCTTACAATTAAACTCTTTAACTAATTTTACTAGAACTGATGACGGGCGTGTATGTAAGCCATTTTCGTTTGGAATAATAAATTCACGACTTAATGATTCATTATTCGATTCAGCCACAGTCGACTCATTTGAAGATGTCGATTGGATTTCTGATTTATTAGATTCTATTGTCGCAGAACCAGATAAAAGAAGGCTGCTAAGATCATCAGTATTGGCTGATAATAGTAATTGTAATTTTTGGTTAAAAACTAAAGTTGCAATATTATTTACAATATCAGAAATAGAATCATCAACTGCTGATATGGTGATGAGTAACTTAACAGGCTTACCATCTTCATTAATATTACTGATGGTGCGACTAATCGCCATAGCATTTTTTAAATTACCTTGTTTGCTATCATTTAACCAAACTCCATCACCTAAATATGTAGGTTTATTGTCCAACACATCGGCAATAAAGCTTGAATTTACAGCATGTTGCTGTTTTAAACGTGATGCATTTAATGCTTGTAAAGTTGCTAAACTATCAGCAGGAATATCCAATAATAATGCAGATTCATTTATAGAAAATTGGCTATCTTCAGAACTTGTTTTACCAGTTAAAATAGCAATTGCTTCGTCGGCAGACTGAATTTTTTTAATTCGCTCCTCTCCCCCTTCAGCTCCAAGTACGTGAGTTAGTTGACGGAGTAATTCTAAATGCTCATCAGAGCTTGCTGCAATACCAATTGCAAGATAGGCCTTTTCACCATCATCCCCCCATTGAACACCATTAGGAAAACAAAATACTTGTACCCCTGTTTTTTTGACTAAATGGCGAGTTTTAGTAGTTCCATGGGGAATAGCAAGACCTATACCCAGATATGTGGCTGCTTGTGCTTCTCGTTCTAACATTCCATCGACATAACCATCTTCAACAAATCCTGCATTGGTTAATGTCGTAGCAATTTTTTTTATCGCTTCAGTTTTATTGGTAGCTTGTTCATTTAAATGAATGTTTTCTTTAACTAAATGAAACATATAATAAATACCTCTGGGTTAATAATGTTGGGTCGACTAAAATGACTTAGAAAATACAAATCCTTTAATCAATTGAATCGTTTCAGCAATAATGAATAAATAAACATTAATTATCAAATAAATTATGACTATTAATAAGTAATTTGTGATCTGGATCTTATTTTTTAATTTGAACTGTTTTAAAATTAACATATTTTTTATGCCTATTAATACCTTAACGGCTTAAGCTACCTCGATAGATCAATCGTCTTGGAATTATTGTTGTGCCCGATTGGTAATTATTGTTATGTAAATAGTTTAAAAACAGTTTTATTGTTACATCGGCAACTTCTTTATGATCTTGCGAAAGTGATATGACTTTACATGGTAAAAAATCTAACAATTCATTATCTCCAAAGGTAGCAATAGTTAAACTCTCAGGTAAGTGCCCAAATTTTCTTAAAATTGCATCAATACTTCCTTGTAATAGCGAAAAAGAAGTAGTAAATATACCATTAGGCAATTCATGACTTTCTAGCCATTGACTAAAGGCTAAATCAGCATCTCGTCGACTATAATTATTTGCATATAAAAAATTAACTTTATTACAATTGTCAAGTTTGATATCTTTAAAACCATCTAAACGAAGTTGACTAACAGATAAGTTTGCTAGGGCTCCTATATAAACTACTGAATCTTGTACAAAGTTATTAAATGCTTGAGCAAGTGATTTAGAATCTTGTTTATCTGCACCTACAATATTTCTAAATTTAGAGATGGATAATATTCGATCAAGTGCAAATAATGGAATCTTTTCGTTTTGCCAGTCATCATAAAAAAAATAATCTTGAGCAGAAACGAACGAAGAAGAAATAATTAAGGCATCTACGCGACGCTGCTGAAGGTGTTTGACACACTCTTTTTCGACTTGTGGATTATCTTCGGAACATGCAATTAGTAATTGATATCCTTCCTTTCTTACCAATTGTTCTAAATAATTAGCTATGCGAGTGTAACTGTTGTTTTCTAAATCAGGAATAATAATGCCTATAGTCCGGGTTTTACCTGCTCTAAGCCCCGCTGCTACCGCATTGGGTTGGTAATTATGTTTTTTCACTATCGACATAACTTTTTCGACTGTTTTATCACTAACGCGGTACTTTTTGGCTTTTCCATTGATCACATAACTGGCCGTCGTCCTTGATACACCAGCTAAAAGTGCTATTTCCTGTAATTTCATTATAATTATCTCAACAAAAATATTGCCAATTATTTAACATGGTTAGAAATAAATAGTAAACAATAATTTTTATTTACTTAATTAAACAATTGTAACTTTTTACTATTAAGATTAATTAATTTCCATTGTATTTGTTAATAGTAAATAGCAATATTTTGATTGTGAATATTTTCAATTTTGACCGGTGTATCAAATATATCTTCTAAAATATTGGCTTTCATAATCTGTTGTGGATTGCCTTGGTATATTAATTCACCATTTTTCATCGCTAAGATGTAATCTGAATATACGGATGCAAAGTTGATATCATGAATAACAATCACAATGGTTTTACCTAGCTCATCGGCTGCGCGGCGCAATTGTTTCATCATGGCAACAGCATGTTTCATATCAAGATTATTGAGTGGTTCATCAAGTAATACATATTTAGTATCTTGACATAACACCATAGCAACATAAGCTCGTTGCCGTTGACCACCAGATAATTCATCTAAAAAGCGGTCTTTATATTCAGTAAGATCTAAAAAATCGAGCGCTCGATAAATATGGTTATAATCATCAGCATTTAAACGCCCTTTGGTATAAGGATAACGCCCAAATCCAACTAGTTCAAAAACAGACAATCTACTGGTAAAACGGTTTTCTTGTCTCAATACTGATAAATAAGTGGCAAGTTTATCACTTGGCGTATTAACAACATCCATATTTTGAATTTTAACTTGTCCTTCATCAGCTAATAGAAGACGACTTATAATTGATAATAGCGTCGATTTCCCCGCTCCATTTGGACCAATAATAGCAGTAATTCCACCTTGTGAAATCGTCGCGTTGACATTTTTTAATACAGATACTGTTTGATAGCTTTTACTAACATTATCAATTTTTATCACTTTGGAACCTTTTTTAATAATAAGAAGATAAACAAAGAACCACCAATGAATTCAATGACAATGGATAATGCACCAACCATATTTAATACTCGCTCTAAGAACATTTGTCCACCGACCAGAAAAATAACACCTAACAAAAAAGCAGTAGGCAATAAAAAACGATGTTGGCTTGATCCACTAATACTATAAGCTAAATTAGTAATTAAAAGCCCCAAAAAAGTGAATGGACCGACTAATGCCGTTGACACTGATACTAAAACTGAAACTAGCAATAATATAATAGTGACACTTTTTTGATAATCGATACCCAAATTGATTGCATTATCCCGACCCAACGCAAGTACATCAAATTTAAATCGCATTTGCCATAAAAATAGACCAACAATAGCTACTATTACTAACGAAAAGATAATCAATATAGGCTCTGCACGTGTAAATGTAGCAAAAATACGACTTTGAAGCACAGCGAATTCAGACGGGGTCATCAAGCGTTGCAATAGATTAGAAAAACTACGGAATAATGTGCCTAAAATAATTCCTATTAATAATACCACATGTAAATTTTTCTTGAGTCTAGTAAACAAACCTCGATATAAAAACAAAGAGAATAAAATTAATAAAAGTGATTCGAATACAAATTTACCAATAATACCAATATAAGGAATACCTTGTGAATCAATACAAAAGATTACAACTGTTTGAATAAGTACAAATAGTGATTCAAATCCCATAATAGAAGGTGTTAATATTCGATTGTTGGTAACTGTTTGAAAAAGCAGTGTTGATGTCGCAGCCGAAAAAGCGACTAAAATCATAGTTAGCATTACCCACGTTCGATGCTTCAAAATATAGCTAATATTGCCTTTAAGGTTGAAAGTCATAAAACATATTATGCAAACTAGAGCAATAATTAACAATAAAAGAACTCTTTTTTGACACAAAATATGGCGTTTTTGATTAACTAACATGACGTTTTCGACTCAACAATATTAAAAAAATAATAGCGCCAACTACGCCAAGAATAACACTTACGGGGATCTCAAAAGGATAGCGAATTACACGCCCAATAATATCGCAAATTAAAACTAATCCACTACCAAACAAACAGATCCATGGCATGGTTTTACGAACATTGTCTCCAAATAATAAACTAACAATATTTGGTACAATCAATCCTAAAAATGGTAAAACTCCAACAACTACAACGACAATACCGCCAATTAATGCAATAACAATAAGCCCTGTAAACATAACACGACGATAGTTAAGCCCTACATTAATAGAAAAATCACGCCCCAAGCCAACTACAGTAAACTGATCCGCACACCAACAAGCAAGTAATGTCAAACCACCCACCAACCATAATAATTCGTAACGGCCTTTTAAAATAGCTGAAAAATCACCTGATTCCCAACCACCAAGTGATTGTAATAAATCAAAATACATGGCAAAAAATGTAGTAATAGCGCTAATAACTGCACCTAACATAATGCCAATAAGAGGTACCATTATTGCTGACTTTAAAATAATCTTTCGAGAAATCGCCATAAATATCATTGTGCCAATCATAGCAAATAGGCTAGCAACAACCATTTTTGTCATAACACTAGCGCCAGGAGCTAAAACCATCATAACTAATAAGCCAAGACTAGCCGATTGAGTAGTGCCAACTAAAGAGGGTTCAACAAATCGATTTTGTGTTAATAATTGCATAATCAAACCTGCAACACTCATGGCGCTACCAGCTAACAATAAGGCAACAGTTCTAGGAATACGGCTTACAAAAAAAATCTCACGCATATTGCTATCTGACCATAAATCAAATAGTGTCACATGCCCTGCACCAATAAATAAACTTATTGCAGTCATGATCAATAAAATGAACATGCCTGCAATAAAATAAAATGATTTAATCATGTTTTACATTAATGTGCTGGTTCACTTTGCAAAGCGGCATCTATTTGGTCCATCAAATGGCTATAGGTTTGGATACCACCAGCAATATACATGGAAGAAGAATCTAAATAAACGATATGGTTTTGTTGCCATGCCGCAGTTTTTCGGATCAATTCATTGTCAAGTACTTGTTGTGCAGACTGAGCTTCTTTATTACCAATTGCATTATCTCTATCTAACACAAATATCCACTGCGGATTAACACTCAAAATAAATTCAGAGGTAACGGCATTACCATGACGACTAGCTTCTTGGAAAGTGGTTGCAGGCTGAAAACCAAGTACATCAAACACAAAACCAAAACGAGATTTTGAACCATAAGCCGACATTTTACCGCCATTAACCATAATCACAAGTGCTGTGCCAGCCGTAGTTGTCTTAGTTTTCAATTGTTCGATTTTTTGATTAAAATCGACAATAAGTTTCTTAGCTTCATTTTGTTTATTGAAGATTGAGCCTAATTGTTCTGTTCTTTGAGTTAAACTGATTAAAAAGTTATTTGGGTCAATATCTAAAGAAATCGTCGGAGCAATATCATTCAATTTTTTATAAGCATCAGTAGCACGACCTCCAGCAACAATAACATCTGGCTGAATTGAACTTAAAACTTCATAATTAGGCTCAAATAAAGTGCCCACATTAGTGTAGTCTTTGCGCTCATATTTAGATAAAAAAGTTGGATAATGCACATCTGATTGAGGCACTGCTGTCACAGGAATATTTAATGCGTCCATGATATCAAGTGTTGCAGTATTAAAAACAACAACTTTTTTAGGATTTTCAGGCACATCGGTTTCACCTTGAGTATGTTTAATGGTAAGCGTATTTGCAGCAGTTTGCTGTTCTTTTTTATTGTCACATCCAACCAAAACAAGCAAAACAGCAAGTAAAACTAAAAATTTCACTTTGATATATGAATACATTGTAGCTCCTAATTATCAACCAAATAAAAAACAAAAACGATAATTATAATAATTATCATTTACATTATGATTGTAACTAAAAACTTTGCTCTATTCAATGTACTTTAAATGTTTAAAAAACTAATATGTGATAAGAAATAGATTAAATAACTCTGAAATGAACGGATTAAAAAGCTATCGATTTTTATTCGATAGCATAATTAATATTGATAATTAGAGTTGTTTAGTGTGATCAAGGGATAAATCTTTAAGTTTTCTAGTTAAGGTATTTCGCCCCCAGCCTAGCAGATGAGAAGCATCTTGTTTATGGCCTCGAGTAAAATCAAGCGCACTTCTTAATAAGATTCGTTCAACATCATTTATTGCTTCAGTCAAAATTCCTGTTTTACCATTTATTAGAGCTTGTTTTGCCCATTGTTCCAGCAATACTTTCCAATCAACTTCTTGTTGAGAAAAGTGGCTTGTAGGCAATGTGGTATTTTCATTTGTAACCACTGTTTTAGCTGTCGATAATTGCAACAATTCTGGAGGCAAGTCCTGAACTAAAACTTCTTTATTTGAAGACATCACCGTAACCCAGCGACAAATATTTTCAAGTTGACGAACATTACCTGGCCAATTAAAGCGACATAAAACATTTAAAGCTTCAGAACTGAATACTTTACTTTCTACCCCCAATTCTTTGGCGGTTGTATGTAAAAAATGTTCTGATAGTTTTGGTATATCTTCAATTCGATCGCGTAGCGGTGGTAATAAGATACGAATTACATTTAGACGATGAAAAAGATCTTCTCTAAATTTACCCTCATGAACCCTAGCTTGTAAATCTTGATGAGTAGCTGCAATAATACGGACATCTACTTTGACGGGAGAATAACCGCCAATACGATAAAATTGCCCATCGGCAAGCACCCTTAATAATCTGGTTTGAACATCAAGTGGCATATCACCAATTTCATCGAGGAATAATGTACCACCATTCGCCTGTTCAAATCTTCCATGCCTAATTTGAGCCGCTCCAGTAAACGCTCCTTTTTCATGTCCAAAAAGTTCTGACTCAATAAGATCTTTAGGGATGGCTGCCATATTTAGTGCAATAAAAGGGGATTGTGAGCGAGGGCTATGGATATGTAATGCTTTTGCAACTAATTCTTTCCCCGTTCCTGATTCACCATTAATCAATACACTAATTGATGATTTGGAAAGCCTACCAATAATACGAAAAACTTCCTGCATTGAAGGTGCTTCACCAATAATGCCGGTCGATGCTTTACTTGTTGTATTATTATTGGTTTTATTACTTTGAGTTTGTGAAATCGCACGTTCAACCAATTGAATAACTTCGTCCACATCAAAAGGTTTAGGAATATAATCATAAGCACCTTTTTGATAGGCATTTACTGCTGCATCTAGATCGGAATGAGCAGTCATAATAATAACTGGCAAATTCGGCATTTGCTCTTTAATATGATGAAGCAATGTTAAACCATCAAGTCCTGGCATTTTAATATCAGAAATTAGTACAGCTGGTTTTTGTACATATGTATCTAATGCATCAATAACTTGTTGACCACTCTCAAAACTAACACAGTTAAAATGAGCATTAGTTAATGCTTTTTCTAATACCCATCGAATAGAGCTATCATCATCAACAATCCAAACATTCATTTTCGTTTACCTCACTGCCTAATTGGCAAATAGACAGAAAATTGAGTATGCCCAGGCCAACTATTAAATTCAATTTTACCGTGATGTTGATCAACAATATTATTTGCAATCGAAAGTCCAATACCTGTACCTCCTTCATGCCCACTCACCATGGGATAAAACAAAGTATCTTGTATATGAACAGGCACACCAGGCCCAGTATCTTCAATATCAATACGAGCGCACAAACGATAGCGCTGCCCATGTAAAGTAATCTGAAAAGCAGTTCTTGTCCTGATAATAATTGTACCAGCATTGGATCCGATAGCCTGCAAAGCATTACGAACAATATTTAAAATTACCTGTTCTATTTGTTCAGAGTCATGAATAAAATCAGGTAAGCTTGGATCATAATCACGCAGAATTTTAATATTGGTTGTCTTTTCTAAACACAGCAAAGCATAGATACGTTCTATTGCTTGATGAATACTTTGTTCTTTTTGCTGTAATCGTTGCTGTGGGCCTAATAACCTATCCACCAGATTTCTTAACCTATCCGCTTGTTCAATAATAATTTTTGTGTAATCTTGCAATTCATTTTTAGGTAGTTCACGTGATAATAATTGAGCAGCGCCTCGAAGCCCTCCTAGTGGATTTTTAATTTCATGAGCTAGTCCACGAACTAATTCACGAGCTGCACTCTGTTGCGCTTGTTGCAATTGTTCTTGGCTAAGACGTTTATGGCTATTTAATGGAGTCATTTCAATTAAAATCTGTCCATTAACTAATAGTTGAGCGGTCAATGTTAAAATATGTAATTCATTATTGATAACTAAATTGACTTCATTATCTGTAAAACCTTGATTTTGCTCTAATGTACTGAGCATTAAATCTATATCCAAAGAAAAGTATCCCAGCAAATCAGGAAGATAACTTTCTAATAATTTTTTTGAACTTTGTGCTAATAATTGCTGCGCAGCAATATTGGCATACAAAATATTAAGTTTAGTATCAAGTAATAAAATACTTGTAATCATAGAATCGAGAACAAGATTAGCATCAGATTCATTATTAAATGTCATCGTTGGTTTTCCGTCCTGATTAGAAACCACCGCAAATTAACGGTGGTTTGATAGGTTAAATTACTATATAGTTTATAGACTATAGTACATTTCAAACTCAACTGGGTGTGGTGTCATACGTACACGATCAACGTCTTGACGTTTTAAATCAATGTATGCATCAATAGTATCGTTAGTAAATACGTTACCACGTGTTAAGAATTCACGATCTGCATCTAATGCATTAAGTGCTTCTTCAAGTGACCCCGCAACCTGAGGAATTAATTTAGACTCTTCTGGTGGTAAGTCATATAAGTTTTTATCCATGGCATCACCTGGATGAATCTTATTGATAATGCCGTCTAAACCAGCCATTAACTGAGCAGCAAATGCTAAGTATGGGTTAGCTGCTGGATCTGGGAAGCGAACTTCAATACGTCGCGCTTTAGGACTAGTAACAACTGGGATACGAATTGATGCAGAACGGTTACGAGCAGAATATGCAAGCATAACTGGTGCTTCATATCCTGGAACTAGGCGTTTATAAGAGTTAGTTGCAGGATTAGTAAATGCATTAATTGCTTTAGCGTGTTTAATAATACCACCAATATAGAATAATGCCATTTCAGAAAGGCCAGCATATTTGTCACCAGCAAAAAGATTTACGCCATCTTTAGCAAGTGATTGGTGACAGTGCATACCAGAACCGTTATCGCCAAACATAGGCTTTGGCATAAATGTCGCAGTTTTACCGTAAGCATGTGCCACATTTTGTACAACATATTTGTAAATTTGAACTTCATCAGCTTTTTTAGTTAATGTATTGAAACGGCAGGCAATCTCATTTTGGCCAGCTGTTGCAACTTCATGGTGGTGAGCTTCAACCACTAAGCCAAGTTGCTCCATAATTAAGCACATTTCAGAACGGATATCTTGTGATGAATCAACCGGAGGAAGTGGGAAATAACCACCTTTTACACCAGGACGATGGCCTTTATTACCATCTTCATATTTAGTACCTGAGTTCCAAGCAGCTTCAATATCATCGATATGTACAAAGCTACCTGACATTGGTGAACCGAAACGAACATCATCAAATAAGAAAAATTCTGGTTCAGGGCCAAAAATAACTGTATCAGCAATACCTGATGATTTTAAAAATTCTTCGGCACGTTTAGCAATTGAACGTGGGTCACGATCATATCCTTGTAATGTTGCAGGCTCTAAAACATCACAACGGAGATTTAATGTCACATCTTCAAAAAAAGGATCTATAACAGCACTTGATGTATCTGGCATTAGCACCATATCTGATTCATTAATACCTTTCCAACCTGCAATTGATGAACCGTCAAACATCTTACCATCTTCAAAAAAGCTATCATCAATTTGACTAACAGGAATTGTAACGTGTTGCTCCTTACCTTTTGTATCGGTAAAACGTAAATCAACAAACTTAACCTCATTTTCTTTAATTTGTGTTAAAACTTTTAGTATAGACATGTATCTTCTCCATTGAGGACAAATAATAATTGTTCAGTTTTTAAGGTATTCTTACCAAATTGCTATAACGCATGCAAATTTAATGCCAATTTTTTAACGGTACATTCATGAATGTATGTACAATAAATAGTAACATAGATCTTAATTCTGCACCATAATGGTTAGAAAGGCACCAACTTAATGCACCAAAATCATCCATAATACTTTGAATGCCGTTTATTATCTAAATCTACAATATTTACACTTATAGCAATGATAAATTACCAGTCGTAGGCAATCTGCCAGTAATGCGCCCAAAACTATACAGGCAATGGCTCTCGATCACTAGAAACAATTTAATAGAACGTTATCTTATTCCAATCATTTTTAATAGTTTCTTCTGAAATAAATACTACGTCGTAATACATATCATCTTCTGGGTTAATGATCGTTATTTGCTTACAGCCTGTTCCTCAATAACAAATCAATTTAAATTCAGCCATAGCCATTTTTTAGTCAAATACTTTTGAGCGCTACATATTTCCCTTCTATTTTATAAATGCCTTTAATCGTTTTTGTTTACCCATGATCATCAATATCACAACGTCCATATTGAAAATAACTTGGCGTGGTATAATCACGACAAGTTAACTTTGCATCAAAATTAAAAAGGGACGAAAAAATCAGCATGTTTTATTTTTATATCTCAATCTCTAATTTTTTATCTGATCAATATAATCATTGAATTCTATTAATGTATTAGATCTGTCAGGAAATAATATCGACAAACAGTAAATTTAACTGTTTTTGTTGAAACACAAAATAATTTGTGCGAAAGATATTTTCAGTCATTAAATCTTCATCAAACGATTAAAATAACGATAAGAATAATAAAGATTAATTGCCTTAAATACACCTAGATTACACCATGAAGTGCAATTCTTCTTAACTCCTTAGAATAAAAATCGGCAGGGCTTTTAAACTTATGCCGTTTTCTTGGGCGTGTGTTCAACAGATATTGTATTTTCTTTATCTGTTTGTCGTCAACTAATGAAATGGCCGCTGACTTAGGTATAAACTGACGTATTAAGCCATTGGTGTTTTCATTTGTGCCTCTTTGCCAGCTTTTATAAGGCTCCGCAAAGTACACGGTGGTGTTTAAATAATGCTCAATAGCATGATGATAATTAAATTCGGTTCCATTATCAAAGGTGATGCTTTTAACCATTTTTTTAAACGGCGTTAGCAATTTTATTATCATATCTCTCGTTTCGGAGGCGGTACGTTGATTGAGGCGCCCAATTAATACTAGCCCTGTTTTTCGTTCAACTAATGTCACCAATGCTTGCTTGTCTTTACGGCTAATAATCGTATCTCCCTCCCAATGTCCTCGCGTTTTCCGGCTTTCTACATAACTTGGACGTTGTTTAATTGACCGTTTATATCGGCGGTCTCCTTCTTTAATACTCGGTGCCTTACAATGCCTATAGGCTTTGCCTTTTCGCCTTAGATAAGGTTTGAATTGTTCATAGCGCGCTTTATTTTGATAAAGATAGTTATAGATTGATTGGACGCTGACTTTCTTTAAACGTGCAGCAATCTGCTCTGGGCTGTAATAAAGCATGAGGTATTTTTCAACTTGACGCCATACCGAAGACTCTATTGCCTTACCATTACCGTTGTTTTTTCGCCTTTTCCTAGCTAGGGTTACCGCATCATGTGCCTGATAGGCTTGATTAGGTTTTGAGTTTCTTTTTATCTCTCGACTTATTGTCGAAGGATGTCTATTGAGTAGCTGGGCTATCTCTTTTTTATTCTTTCCGGCTTGTAATAATACGAAAATCTGGTATCTTTCCTTCCTAGAAAGGTGATTATAATACTTAGCAATCTCCAAACTGTGGTGGTGCGAAGGTGCTAGTATAAATCACCTTTCTACTTTCTTCACTCCACCGTGTTTAAAATTGCACTTCATGTTTGAATCCAGGAAAAACAGTTAAGAAAACTTTAATAAAATCATCATCTTTTCTGACTGATTTTTAGTGAAAAATAATTTCTTTTTGTTTTGGTGAATAAAATAGATTGGTGCGGTGGTTTCAGCGTCGGTGGCGGTAGGGGCGGCGCAGTTTTGTGGCTTTGCCACAACTGCGCAACCCTAAGGGAAAATACCCCCAACTTGTGCGGGGGCTTTATTCTTGTCTATATTGTCCTCTCAGACAACATAAGCACCTTTTGCACTCTAAAGATTAATTAACCACTACCTTAAGCAAAGACCGTGGCTCTCAGAACCGGCTAAGTTATCACTGTGCCTATAGACGTAGCCTCTGCTCGAACTAACAGCGGACATATTACCTGATCGGCTGCCACCTAACCAGTAGCTAACGCCAAGGAATTCTGCATTAGGGTAGCCGTATATGTAACCCACTCCGTAAGAAATCCAGCGCCTATTTGACGTTGGTATTCCCCATGTCCTGACGATGGCTTGGCGCCATCGTTCATTATGACATAATCTCTACCCACTTTTATTTTTATACATGGGAAAAAATGATCTCCTCTTACACCACACTTCGCATTGGTTAAATCACTTGTCCCCGGCATGTGATAACCCAAACCACTACACCATCCAGATTGTTCATTATAATATCTTCTTACGGCCCCACTACTGATGAACCACTTCTTCAACACAAATCCATATTTTACTAACTCATAACCATCTTTATCTCTACCCACTAACTCAAACGTCTGCGGTAACCTTGGTACAGTAATTCGGCTAGGATTAAACCTTTGATTTCTTGCCTCTGGACCTGTTAGCTTAACACGTGCTACAACTTGTCCCCTATCTTCATAAGGAATCCAGTAATCATTAGGTACAACATTTATCACGCTTGCAGTAATTCCCTCATGCGTGACAGGTGCCCATGTCAATTCTCTTACATCTATTCCTGTAATGAGTAAATCAAAATATAAATTATCCGCACCTGTAGTTGGAAAATTGAGGTTATATGATCCAGGATTGGTTGATTGAACTAAGAAGCCCTTCTTAGGATTCCATATGTTAGCAGGGCCTGCGTGTTTGCCGTCACCCATTTGTAGATTCGGTCTTGCATACTTGATAACTGGCATAACTGGCTCCGCTGGTAATGGTTCGGATAGTAATATTATTGCATCACTACGATTACCCGCTCGATACTTTTTGTCATTCGCCTGTACATTATTCCATGGCAATGACAATAATAACAGTGCTGATACTAGCAGAGCTGTTTTAGGTGATTTGAGCGATAATTTCGATAATTCGTTGAGAAATAATTTGGAAGATATAAATAAGTTTCGTGTAAAAACTCGTCGAATAAGATTATTTAATAAATTTAAGACATAGGTTTGCCAGTGCTTGTGCCTTGTGCCTTGTGCCT
>NZ_LZHK01000120.1:0-13951 GCF_001690415.1 Gilliamella sp. Imp1-1 | reverse complement strand
CGGTCTCCTCCCAAAGAGTAACGGAGGAGCACGAAGGTTAGCTAATCCTGGTCGGACATCAGGAGGTTAGTGCAATGGCAAAAGCTAGCTTGACTGCGAGAGTGACGGCTCGAGCAGGTACGAAAGTAGGTCATAGTGATCCGGTGGTTCTGAATGGAAGGGCCATCGCTCAACGGATAAAAGGTACTCCGGGGATAACAGGCTGATACCGCCCAAGAGTTCATATCGACGGCGGTGTTTGGCACCTCGATGTCGGCTCATCACATCCTGGGGCTGAAGTAGGTCCCAAGGGTACGGCTGTTCGCCGTTTAAAGTGGTACGCGAGCTGGGTTTAGAACGTCGTGAGACAGTTCGGTCCCTATCTGCCATGGGCGTAGGAAAATTGAGAGGGTTTGCTTCTAGTACGAGAGGACCGAAGTGAACGCACCGCTGGTGTTCGGGTTGTGATGCCAATTGCATTGCCCGGTAGCTACGTGCGGAATAGATAAGTGCTGAAAGCATCTAAGCACGAAACTAGCCTCGAGATGAGTTTTCCCTGAAGAGATTCAGTAAGGTCCGTTTGAGACTAAGACGTAGATAGGTCAGGTGTGTAAGTGTAGTGATACATTGAGCTAACTGATACTAATGAACCGAGAGTCTTAACCTTACAACTCGGAGTTGTTTTGGGTTACGCAGAAGTTATTACTAGATGAGAAAATCATCGAAAAGAGAATAGAGATTGAAAAAACAGTTTGTTCCGAATTGATAGATAGGTATTGATATGAGATAATGGTAGAAGATATCAATACTAATTGAAAGAGACAGAATATGTCTGGCGGTAATAGCGCGGTGGTCCCACCTGACCCCATGCCGAACTCAGAAGTGAAACGCCGTAGTGCCGATGGTAGTGTGGGTATTACCCATGTGAGAGTAGGGTGCCGCCAGACTTTTAAATATAGAGAGCCCAGCAGTCATGCTGGGCTTTTTGCTTTTTGGAGTATTTATTAAATATTATTTTGTTTATTGAAAATTAATTAATGCAGTAATAAATATTAATTAGTGTAAAAAACGGTCAAAAAAAGAAGGTATTTACCACTTTGTAATTATTTTCTATTTATTTCTTGCTGTATGTATGAAACAATTCAGCTATACAAGGAAAATTTTTTTGAGGTAGTCAGTGATCGATAATGATGGCTACCGTCCGAATGTAGGAATAGTTATTTGTAACAGGTATGGTCAAGTACTTTGGGCTCGTCGGTATGGGCAAAATTCTTGGCAATTTCCTCAGGGCGGAATAAAACAAAACGAAACGCCTGAGCAGGCAATGTTTCGCGAATTAAACGAAGAAGTTGGTTTATCATCAAAAGATGTGAAGATTTTATCCGTTACTAATGGTTGGTTACGATATAAGTTACCCAAAAGGATGATCCGTTGGGAAAATCAGCCAGTTTGTATTGGGCAAAAACAAAAATGGTTTTTATTAGAATTAATATCTGATGTATCAGTCATTAATCTCAATACATCCTCAGCACCTGAATTTGATGATTGGAAATGGGTTAGTTATTGGTATCCCATTCGACAGGTGATTGCATTTAAACGAGATGTCTATAGAAAGGCAATGAAGGAATTTTCTTTATCTGTGTTTGCTATACAGTCTGAAATAGAGACATCAGTAACTAATATTTCTAAAAAGAAACGATTTAATTTCTTTGCTAATAAACGGAAAAACAAAAAGCGTAATAAAAAATGAATCAATATTTACAATTCCCTAATTTCGATCCAATAGCCTTTTCCATTGGTCCGGTATCACTTCATTGGTATGGTGCAATGTATTTATTTGGAGTGCTGGGTGCACTTTATTTGGCTAAGCGCCGTGCAAATAAGCCAAATAGCCAATGGACGTCACAACAGGTTGAAAATTTATTGTTTTGGGGGTTTTTAGGTCTTTTTATTGGAGGCCGTTTAGGCTATGTCTTCTTCTATAATTTAGAAGCTTTTATCAAAGATCCTATAATTTTATTTAAAGTCTGGGAAGGCGGTATGTCTTTTCATGGTGGTTTAATTGGTGCGATTTGCGTTATTGCCCTTTTTGCAAAGGGAATAAAGAAAACTTTTATGCAAGTCGGTGATTTTGTTGCCCCTCTTGTCCCGATTGGTTTGATGTTTGGGCGATTTGGTAATTTTATTAATGGAGAACTTTGGGGGAGAGTAACTGATTCATCGATTGGTATGTTATTTCCAACATCATCACATGCCGATTTTATGTTTGTTCAGTCTCATCCAGAGTGGTTTTCACTTTATTCCCAATTAAATGGTATTTTACCAAGGCATCCTTCACAGCTTTATGAAATGGTGTTTGAGGGAATAGTACTGTTTATTATTTTAAATATTTTTATTCGAAAACCAAGACCTACTGGCTCTGTATCTGGCCTATTTTTATTTTGCTATGGTTTATTTAGATTTGTTATAGAATTTTTTAGACAACCAGATGAGCAGTTAGGCTTATTTTTAAATATTATCAGTATGGGGCAAATATTATGTTTACCAATGATTATTGGTGGTATTTTTATTCTTTTATTTGCATATAGATTTAATAATAAGGCAAAAACACAATGAAACAATATTTAGCGTTAATACAAAAAATTTTAGATGAAGGTACACCTAAATCAGATCGAACGGGTACTGGAACGCTATCTATTTTTGGGCATCAAATGCGGTTTAATTTACAAGAAGGTTTTCCTCTTGTTACGACTAAAAAGTGTCATTTACGTTCAATTATTCATGAATTGCTTTGGTTTTTGAAGGGGGATACAAATGTTAAGTATCTTCAAGACAATAAGGTAACTATTTGGAATGAATGGGCTGATGAAAATGGTGACTTAGGTCCTGTTTATGGCAAACAATGGCGAGCATGGGGAGCGGCTGATGGTCGCCAGATAGATCAGATTTCACAATTAATTGATCAAATTAAAAATGATCCTGACTCTAGACGTATGATTGTTTCTGCTTGGAATGTTGGAGAATTAGATCAAATGGCATTAGCACCATGTCATGCCTTTTTCCAATTTTATGTTGCAAATGGCAAACTATCTTGTCAACTTTATCAACGTTCTTGTGATGTATTTTTAGGATTGCCGTTTAATATAGCCAGCTATTCTTTGTTGGTACACATGATTGCACAGCAATGCGAATTACAAGCAGGTGATTTTGTGTGGACTGGTGGTGATACACATCTTTATTCTAATCATATGGAACAAGCTCATTTGCAATTAGGTCGTGAACCAAGAGTATTGCCAAAATTGGTTATTAAACGTAAACCTCCAACAATTTTTGATTATAAATTTGAGGATTTTGAAATTGTTGGTTATGAACCGTATCCAGCAATCAAAGCGCCTGTTGCTGTTTAATTTTTGTTAAAAAGTTTCAGGTAACTATGTGTTTCAGTATAAAAATAGATAATTTTAAGAATAGCGAATAGTTTTAACTGTGAGCTACTTAAATATAAACTGATAACAAATTTGGTCACAGAATAATGATATAACGTCCTTAGGCTTTGTTTATTTTATGCTCCTGAAAAATAAGATATAATAAGCAACTGTATTATTAATAATAATTTGATCTTAATATGAGTCAAAATCAAGAAATTCGCCCTATTTTTACTAAAAGTTTATTACACCCCCGTTATTGGTTAACGTGGTTTGGTATTGGTATTTTATATTTAATCGTTTTATTGCCATATCCAATCATTTATCAATTGGGAAAAGGGTTAGGATTGCTTTCGATGAAATTAATCGGCAAACGTAAAGAAACGGCTAGGCAAAACCTTAAACTCTGTTTTCCTGAAAAAACACAATCTGAACGTGATCAGATGTTGCGTGAGAATTTTATTTCAACAGGTTTAGCAATTTTTGAAACTGGTATGGCATGGTTTTGGTCTGATAAACGGCTTGCTAAAAAAGTTTCTATTGTAGACGATTTTCATATCACAAAAGTTCAACAATCAGGTCAAGGTGTTTTACTTATTGGTATTCATTTTCTAACATTAGAGCTAGGTGCACGTATCTTAGGAATGAATCACCCAGGAGTAGGTGTGTACCGTCCAAATGATAATCCTGTAATGGATTATGTTCAGCTTAAAGGGCGACTCAAATCAAATAAATATATGCTGGATCGGCATAATACTAAGGGAATGATCCGCGCACTAAAAAATGGTGAATTACTTTGGTATGCACCAGATCATGATTATGGTCCTAAAAATAGTGTATTTGCGCCTCTATTTTCAGTAAAAAAAGCTGCAACAACTGTAGGCACGCGTATATTAGTGAAATTAGCTCAGCCAGCTATTATACCATTTACTCCTAAGCGTGAGAAAGATGGTCGTTACACTGTTTATGTAACATCAGAGCTTGAAGGTTATCCAATTGATGATGATGTACTTGCGGCTACTTTTATGAACAAAGCAATTGAACAAGAAATTCTAAAAGCACCTGAGCAATATATGTGGTTACATCGAAGATTTAAAACTCGTCCAAAAGGTGATGCACCTTTATATACTGATAATGTTCAATCTGATTAATATGAATATTTTTTATAGCTTCTGTTGAAAGAGCAAAAAATTACAATATGCAAAAACTAAATAAAATTATTCTCTATTGCCGTTGTGGATTTGAAAAAGAGTGTGCTAACGAAATTACAGATAAAGCTGCTCAGAAAGAAGTATATGGCTTTGCTAAAGTTAAAGAAAACAGTGGTTATGTTGTTTTTAAATGCTATAAAGATGATGATGCACAATTATTAATAAAAAATTTAGATTTCCGAACACTAATTTTTGCACGGCAAATGTTTGTAGCAGGTGATCTATTAGTTGATTTACCTACAGATAACCGTATTTCTCCAATCATTGATGCATTATCTGGATGTATTGACAAAGCTGGCGATCTACGTGTTGAAGTTGCTGATACAAATGAAGGTAAAGCGCTTTCTGGCTTTTGTCGTAAATTTACCGTGCCCCTTCGTCAAGCATTAAGAAGTAAACGTATTTTATTAAAAATT
The DNA here is from genome assembly GCF_001690415.1 of Gilliamella sp. Imp1-1. NCBI lineage: Bacteria > Pseudomonadati > Pseudomonadota > Gammaproteobacteria > Orbales > Orbaceae > Gilliamella > Gilliamella sp. Imp1-1. The sequence goes on along the minus strand of NZ_LZHK01000120.1, from coordinate 8,920 downwards.
GAGAATCCATCAAGACCCGTTGTCCACTTATTTTTTATTAGTAATACCAGTTGTTATGTTGGTTATTCACTAAGTCAAAATAATTCGCCTTTTTATATGGGAATTCCAAGATTAAAATTTCCCTCTGATGCGCCAAGCCGTTCTACATTAAAATTAGAAGAAGCCTTCCATATTTTTATTCCTTATGATGAGTGGGAGGAGCGATTAAAAGGTGGTTTAAACGCTGTTGATTTGGGTGCTTGTCCTGGAGGTTGGACTTATCAACTGGTTAAAAGAAGTATGATGGTTTATGCCATTGATAATGGACCTATGGATGAAAAATTGATGGAAACTGGACAAGTAAAACATTATCGGGAAGATGGCTTTAAATTTATACCTAAAAAGCATAATATTTATTGGTTGGTTTGTGATATGGTTGAGAAACCAGCTAAAGTGACAGAATTAATAGCCACATGGTTAATTAATGGTTGGTGTAGAGAGGCTATTTTTAACCTCAAATTACCAATGAAAAAACGTTATGAAGAAGTAAAACAAGATCTATATTCGTTAAATAAAGAGTTAAATAATAAAAAAATCAACGTACAAATTCAAGCAAAACAGCTTTATCATGATCGAGAAGAAATTACGGTTCATGTACAACGAATTTGGGGATAACAAAATTATAAGAGAGTAGGTATGAACTTGAAACGTTACTTTTATGCTATATTGATAATACCATTATTTACATTTTTGGTATGTTGTACTTTAGGAAATTCAGAGAAATCTCTTAACTTTGATGATAACAAAAATTCTAGTTATTATCTTTCACAAGCAGATAATAGTTCTGGAACAGATAAAATTAATTGGCAATTATTAGCTATTCGTGCACTAATAAAAGAAAATAAATTTTCACAAGCAACTACATTATTATCAAATTTACCACCCAAACTTAATGATGAGCAACAAAAAGAAAAGTTATTATCAGAGGGTCAAATCGCTGTAAAAAAAAGGAAATCATTTGATCTGAATCAATTAACTATTGAAAATTTGTCTAATTCACAACTGTATCGTTATTACATTATTAAATTGGGTTTGGATATAAATAGTAAAGATATTAATGCTCAAGCCCACGATTATCTTCAATTAGAAAAATATGTATCAGAAACAGAAAAAAGGCAATTATTAAATAATACATGGAATTTTTTCCGTAAATTAAAATCTGGTAAAATCCGCAAAATTTTAGTTGATGAAAATGAAACTATATTACAAGGTTGGGTTGATTTAGCTTATGCTTACCAAAATGCGAGTAAAGCACCCACTCCACAAGATAATGATACACCAGAAATTATTGCCACAAAATCCGAAAATCAAAAACAGCTATTAAAACAAGCTATCAACAATTGGGCTATACAATATCCAGATCATCCCGCAAAAGAGATTATCTCGATATTAACTGGAGAACAAACACTTGCTGTTGATGCTAATGCAAAAAAAGTTGCATTATTGTTACCATTAAATAGCTCTTCACGTATATTTGGTGAAACAATTCGTCAAGGTTACATGGATGGAATTAAGTTTTTTCCACAAGAACCACAACAAAATGTGATTATACTTGATACAACTAGTGCGCCAATGAATACTTTAATCCAGCAAGCACAGGAACAAAATGTTGAGTTAATTGTAGGTCCTTTATTAAAGAAAGAAGTTATTGAATTAAAATCACTAGAGCCAGCTATTCCTGTCTTAGCCTTGAATAAGGTTGATAACACTACTTCGTCTGCAAATAAAATGTGTTATTTTGCTTTATCTCCTGAAGATGAAGCAAAAGATGCGGCAGACCATATTTATTCTCAAAATAAAATAAAACCATTACTGTTAGTCCCTCAAAATGATTTGGGTAAACGTGTTGCACAAAGTTTTGCTGCACAGTGGTCACAATTGTCAGCAAATAGTTCACAAGCTTACGTACAATACTTTGGTAACACTCAAACACTAAGCGCCAATATGAATCGTAACATAGGGATTAGCCTTACGGGAAATCCTATTTTAATAGATGAAACGCTATCAGGGGGAATGGTATCAGCTGGATTTGATGCTATTTATGTTTATTCTTCATATGATGAATTGACGTTGATAAAGCCAATGCTTGATATGGGTGCAAATAAAACTATTGGAAACTCATCTGAGGTTACACTTTATTCAAGTTCTAAAAGTCATATAGCTAATGCTTCTAATGACTTTAATTATGATATGGATAAAACTGAATATGCAGATATCCCTATGGTTATAAATCAAATGGATAAGGTAAATACAAATATACCTAGCAACATTCAGAAAGATTATTCATTAATTCGCCTGTATGCAATGGGCATTGATGCGTGGAGACTAACAAATCGTTTTAATCAACTTAATTCATATCAACCTAATTTTTTAGATGGTATGACAGGTAAATTATCAACGAGCGATCAATGTGAAGTGACACGTGCACTCTCTTGGCAGCAATATATTTATGGTGAAGATAAATCTGATTCAAAAAGCGAATAAAAAACAAATTGGCGAGCATTATGAAAATATAGCTTGCCAATATTTACTTAAGCAAGGGCTTATGCTTCTTGCACATAATAGCCAATTTCGCTTTGGCGAACTTGATTTAATTATGCTTGATAATAAATGTCTTGTTTTTATTGAAGTACGTTATCGAAAAAATGCTAACTTTGGTGATGCGGAGATGACTGTTACACTAAATAAACAAAATAAAATTAGGCAGGCTGCCCAACAATGGATGATAGCGCAAAATTTAAATATCGAAGATACAGAGTTTAGATTTGATGTTTTTGCTATTACAGGTCACAGCCAAAAATGGATTATTAATGCATTTTAATTTTTAGGTGAAAAGCGTGCAAGATTTAATTAAAAATTATTTTACTGAAAGTATTCAAACTCAAATAGTGATGGCGGAATCACTTGGTTATTCTATTGAAAAGGCCGCAAATATTATTGTCGATAGTTTACTTAATGGCAATAAAATTATGAGTTGTGGTAATGGTCCATCCGCAGCTAATGTACAAAGCTTTACTTCACGTTTAATCACCAGTATTAATATTGAAAGACCAAGTATTCCTGCAATGGCTTTAGTATCAGACAATGTTTTATTGAGTGCTATAGCTAATCATGAGGAAATTTATGCTCGCCAAATTCAAGCATTAGGACAACAAAGTGATGTTTTAATTATAGCAACTTGCCAAGGGAATAGCCGCTCTATCATTCGTGCTGTTCAAGAAGCGGTAATTAAAGATATGAAAATTGTCGCATTAACTGCTTTTGATGGTGGTGAAGTTATTGGCTTATTAGGCCAGAATGATATTGAAATTAGAATTCCGTCTTATAAAAAAGTAATGGCATACGAAATGCATGCCATGATTTTAAATTGCTTATGCCAATTAATCGAGAATAGGCTATTTATTCACAGTAAATAAGCTGAAATAAATCAGGTTTAATTCTGCATTAATAGTGATTTTATGCTATAATTGTGAACTATTTTGATGACTTAAATTAATAAGAGTACATGGTGTTATGACCGAACTAGCCAAAGAAATAACCCCCGTTAATATAGAAGATGAATTGAAATCTTCTTATCTTGACTATGCAATGTCTGTCATTGTTGGGCGTGCCTTACCTGATGTCCGTGACGGTTTAAAACCTGTTCACCGGCGCGTTTTATTCGCTATGCATGAAGCGGGATATGATTGGAATAAACCTTATAGGAAGTCTGCTCGTGTTGTTGGGGATGTAATCGGTAAATACCATCCACATGGTGATTCAGCAGTTTATGACACAATTGTACGTATGGCTCAACCATTCTCATTACGTTATATGTTGGTTGATGGTCAAGGTAACTTTGGTTCTGTTGATGGCGATTCGGCAGCTGCGATGCGTTATACTGAAATTCGTATGCAAAAGTTTGCGGGAGCATTATTAACGGATCTAGATAAAGAGACAGTTGATTTTTCACCTAATTACGATGGTTCAGAAATGATTCCAGATGTCTTACCAACACGAATTCCTAACTTATTAATTAATGGCGCGTCAGGGATTGCTGTTGGTATGGCAACTAACATTCCTCCACACAATCTCTCTGAAGTTATCAATGGTTGCCTGGCTTTTATTGAAGACGAAAATATTTCAGTCGATGGTTTAATGGAGTATATCCATGGACCAGATTTTCCAACAGCAGCATTAATTAATGGTCGAAAAGGTATCGAAAACGCGTATCGCACAGGTCGTGGTATTATTTATATTCGCTCTAAAGCTACCATAGAAGTTGATGATCATAGTGGACGTGAGACCATTATTGTTAATGAGATACCGTATCAGGTTAATAAGAAAAAACTGATCGAAAAAATTGCAGAATTAGTTAAAGATAAAAAAATAGAAGGTATTTCGGCATTACGTGATGAATCAGATAAAGACGGTATGCGCATAGTCATTGAAATTAAACGCGATGCTGTTGGTGAAGTTGTATTAAATAACCTTTTCTCTTTGACTCAATTACAAGTTTCATTTGGTATCAATATGGTGGCTTTACATAAAGGTCAACCAAAACTCCTAAATTTACGCGAAATGATAGAAGCTTTTGTGCTTCATCGACGAGAAGTTGTAACTCGTCGAACCATTTATGAATTACGCAAAGCACGCGAACGAGCTCATGTATTAGAAGGTTTAGCAATTGCACTTGCCAATATTGATCCTATCATTGAGCTCATTCGTGCTGCTGCAACACCTAGTGAAGCAAAAACTAAATTATTGAGCCAAGCTTGGCAACTTGGAAATGTTTCGTCCATGCTAGAGAAAGCAGGTAATGATGCAGCTAGACCAGAAGATTTAGCTCCAGAGTTTGGTATTCATGATGGACATTATTATTTATCAGAAGCGCAAGCTCAAGCGATTTTAGATCTCCGCTTACACCGCTTAACCGGCCTTGAACATGAAAAAATTCTTGATGAATACAAAGAATTATTGCTTCAAATTGGTGAGTTATTGCATATTTTAGCTAGCTCAGAACGTTTGATGGAAGTGATTCGTGAAGAATTGGAAAGCGTTCGAGACCAATTCCAAGATGCTAGACGAACAGAAATTACAGCGAGCAGTGCAGATATTAATATTGAAGATCTTATTGCTCAAGAAGATGTAGTCGTTACTCTTTCCCATCAAGGTTATGTAAAATATCAACCACTTTCAGATTATGAAGCTCAACGTCGTGGTGGTAAAGGTAAATCTGCCACTAAAATCAAAGAAGAAGACTTTGTCGAAAAACTATTAGTTGCTAATACTCATGATACGATTCTTTGCTTCTCAAGCCGAGGTCGATTATATTGGATGAAAGTTTACCAATTGCCCGAAGCCAGCCGAGGCTCTCGAGGTCGTCCAATTATTAATTTGTTACCTCTTGAAGAAAATGAAAGAATCACTGCAATTTTACCTGTTCGAGAATTTGATGATGAACATTGTGTATTTATGGCTACAGCACAAGGTACAGTTAAGAAAACATCATTAATTGAATTTAGTCGTCCACGAAGTGGCGGTATTATTGCGATTAATTTACGTGATGATGATGAATTAATTGGCGTTGATTTAACTAGCAATGATCCTTCAGCTATTGTTGATGATGAAGAACTTTATGATGATGCCATTGTTGAAGAGATTGACTCAGAAGATGATAACCTGATTGGTGAAATCTCAACGACTGAAGATATTATGTTATTCTCTGCTAATGGTAAAGTTGTTCGTTTCCCAGCCAATAAAGTTCGTTGTATGGGCAGAACGGCTGCTGGTGTACGTGGCATAAAACTTGATAGCGATGATAAAGTGGTTTCGTTAATTGTACCTAGAGGTAGTGGCGCAATTTTAACTGCAACTCAAAATGGATATGGTAAACGCACACAGCAAGAACTATACCCAACCAAATCAAGGGCAACTAAAGGTGTTATTTCTATCAAAGTTAGTGAGCGAAATGGTACTGTTGTTGGCGCAGTTCAAGTTGATGAAACCGATCAAATCATGCTAATCACAGATGCAGGAACACTTGTTCGTACTCGTGTTTCAGAGGTAAGTATTGTTGGTCGTAACACTCAAGGTGTCATGCTTATTCGAACAGCTGACAACGAAAAAGTTGTGGGATTACAACGAATAGCCGAAACAGAAGATGACGCAAGTGAATCGGAGGTATCGGAAAATAATGAACGGCACGATTCACTTCAAGTGTCCGAGGATTAATTATTTAATAATCTAAAAGGATTAGTTTTGCTAATCCTTTTTTATTTTAAAGAATCGTAAAAAGGAATAGTATTAGATGTCATTTTTAATAAAAAAAATATTAACAAATCTTGCATGGCAAATTTTGATTGCTTTGATTCTAGGAATTGCCGTAGGTGCTTATTTATTTGAGCTCTCTGCTACAAACCACCCTTTGCATTCATATTATCAATTTTCAATAGTAAATATATTTCAGCCTGCAGGCGATATCTTCATTCGGTTAATTAAAATGATTGTGTTGCCAATTATACTGAGTACTTTAACTCTAGGTATTGCAGGTCTTGGTGGTTCAAAACGGTTAGGGACCTTAGGTTTTAAAACAATTCTCTATTTTGAAATTATTACAACTATTGCTATTTTATTAGGTCTTTCTTGGGGAAATATTTTTTCACCTGGCTCGGGAATTGACTCCTCAACACTTGCAACGACAGACATTAGTAAGTATACCCAAGCAGCTGAAGAATTAAGCGGTAAACCTCATGGTTTAATTGTTATGATATTAGATATGATTCCTGCTAATATCTTTAAAGCTATGACGGACGGTGCTGTTTTACCTGTGATTTTCTTTTGTGTCTTTTTTGGTCTAGGCTTAATGTCTTTGCCAGATAAACAACGTGAACCTTTTCTTTTATTTTTAAAAGTAATTTCAGATACTATGTTTAAAGTAACTAATATGATAATGCGTTATGCACCTATTGGTGTATTTGCACTTATCACGGTAACGGTTGCTAAATATGGATTTGAATCATTACTTCCACTACTTAAATTAATTTTAACCGTCTATTCGGCAATGATTATTTTTACGTTAGTGGTATTAGGGCTTGTTTGTAAAATTTGCAAATTTAATATTTTTACATTATTAAAAATCTTGAAAGAAGAATTAGTGATTGCATTTTCAACCGCAAGTTCTGAAACTGCATTACCTAAAATAATTGAAAAGATGGAAGCTTATGGAGCACCAAAATCGATAACTAGTTTTGTTATACCTACAGGCTATTCATTTAATCTTGATGGTTCAACGCTCTATCAAAGTATTACTGTTATCTTTTTAGCACAGTTATTCCACATAGATTTAACTATTTTGGATCAGGTTATTATTGTCATCACTTTAATGATTGCATCTAAAGGGATTGCAGGTGTACCTGGTGCGTCAATTCTTGTTTTATCGGCAACCCTAGGTAGTGTAGGTATTCCTCTTGAAGGGATTGGTTATATTATGGGGGTAGAACGTATTTTAGATATGGGCAGAACAGTAGTTAATGTGGTTGGTAATGCACTAGCAGCAATTGTTATTGCACGTTGGGAACATGCTTTTGACGACAAAAAAGCAAGAGTTTATGAACAACAATATTTAAAATGATGAAATAATTATGTAGATTAATTTATCTCCAAAAAACTACCTGTTTATCAGGTAGTTTTACGCAAAATATATCTATTTAATTATTGATAAGAATAAGAAATATTTTGTCATGTCAGATTCAATTCTTTCACCATCGGTGACCACTAATCAGAAAGAAATCAACTTCGCAATGCTCTCTTTTTTCATAATTAGGTATTTCATTAATTACATACCCTGATATAGTATTTATCGATTCAAAAAATAGAAAACCAAAGCTTAAGTAATTTCTAGAAGGCACCTTGATTTTTTTGAGATTATTTAACTATAAAGTATAAACAACTCGTTATTTTCCATAGGTTAATATTGTTTTATTGAAAATAGCAATAATTTTGTCTACAAATCGATATAAAAAACCCAGCATTTGCTGGGTTTTTAGTATTTATTAGATAACTATTTAATTTTAGCTTCTTTATAAATAACATGCTGACGAACTACAGGATCGTATTTTTTGATCTCCATTTTTTCAGGCATAGTTCTTTTATTTTTGCTAGTGGTATAAAAATGACCTGTACCAGCAGAAGAAACTAATCTGATTTTTTCGCGTACACCTTTAGCCATGATATGGTTTCCTTATTAGTACTTTTCACCACGGGCACGAAGTTCAGCTAAAACTGCATCAATACCCTTTTTATCGATAGTACGCATACCTTTAGCAGATACACGCAATTTTACAAAACGTTTTTCGCTCTCAATCCAGAAACGGTGAGTTTGAAGGTTTGGTAGAAAACGACGTTTAGTAGCATTCATCGCATGAGAACGATTATTTCCTACTAAAGGACCTTTTCCTGTTACTTGGCATACTCGTGACATGTCAATAATTCTCCGAAATTTCTATGCTTAAGCCCTGGGCGTAATATGTTAATGGAATTGACCTCGTCAGGCTTTTAGTTTACTGCAGTTCTATCTGAGAAGCAGCTTAACCTCTCACACTACACCCATAATAATGAGGTAGCGAAGTATACGCTGTTATGCGCAAATTCTCAAGTATTATCTTACCTATGCATAAAATTAGTTTACAATGGCATAACTCATATAATATTTATTTTCTTAGTTAAAACAACATTTCTAAAAATTATTAAAACCATTTTGAATCAATATGATAGATAAAATTTCTATAAAAATTTTTTGTAATAGCACTTACTTTTTTCTTATAACGAACAATTCATTATAAAACAATGTACTGTCTTTAACATCATTTTAGAAAAAATGATTTAATTTAATAATAAATAT
>NZ_LZHK01000119.1:0-1614 GCF_001690415.1 Gilliamella sp. Imp1-1 | reverse complement strand
TCTTCAGTTCGACGATTATCTTTTGCGATGAATGAGCCGGTAGTTTGGTACTGCATTATCCAATTATCTAATGCTGATTTGGTGAGGTCATACTCTGCGACGATATCCGCACGTTTTTTACCATTTTGATATAGCATGACCATTTGTTTTTTGAACTCGTTAGTAAAGCTACGTTTTGCTCTTCGTGATGAATCGATTGCCATTGTTGTTACCTTCTCTTATTTTTAGTTTATCATAACAATGACCTTATAAAACTGGTACTAATTAGTGTAGCCGATCCAGTTTAAAGTTAAAAGTGGCAAAGGACTAACTGAAAGCACCTTAAAAAGAACGTGGGAATCGTTAGAGTTACATTTATTTCCTTATATTGGTGATAAATCAATCTTTAAATTAAAAGCAAAAGAATTTATTAAGGCCATGGAGCCACTAAGAGCTAATGGTAAATTAGAAACAATTAAAAGACTTTGCCAACGTATCAATGAGATTATGTTTTATGCGGTGAATATAGGCTTGATTGATGCTAACCCAGCAGCCAAGATAAAAGATGCTTTTGAAAGCCCTATAAAAGGGCAAATGCCAACAATAAACGCGCAAGAGCTGCCCCAATTTATGCAATCCCTTGCTATGGCCAGAATCGAATTACAAACGCGTTGCTTGATTGAATGGCAATTATTAACAATGACACGCCCAAATGAAGCGGTAGGGGCAAAATGGCAAGAGATTGATCTAGACAATTGCTTATGGGTTATTCCTGCCGAAAAAATGAAAATGAGGCGAGAGCATACTATTACACTCAATAAGCAGGCTATGGCTATATTATCAATTATGAAGCCTATAAGTGGGCATAGAGAGCATATATTCCCAAGTATGAAACCGCCTTATACAACCCCGATGAATAGTAGTACTGCTAACATGGCAATAAAACGAATGGGGTATAAAAACAAACTAGTCGCACATGGATTACGAGCCTTAGCTAGTACAGTATTAAACGAGCAGGGATTTGACCCTAATATTATTGAGGCAGCACTTGCACACGTCGATATCAATAGCGTAAGGCGAGCTTATAACCGAGCTACTTACCTAGAACAACGTAGAATCATGCTTGATTGGTGGGGCGACTTTGTCGAGCAAGCAAGCCAAGGAAATGTCTCACTATCAGGTAACCGCAATTTAAAGCTAGTTAATCATTAACCATATCACGCTATTCATACCGTGCCCCATATTTGGGTTATTCACTTCAATTCTCCATAATAACCACTCCTCATATCTGAGGGGTGCTTTTTTAAATGTCATCCTTTGGATCGGCTACACTAATTAGTACCAGTTTTATAAGGTCATTGTTATGATGAACTAAAAATAAGAGAAGGTAACAACAATGGCAATCGATTCATCACGAAGAGCAAAACGTAGCTTTACTAACGAGTTCAAAAAACAAATGGTCATGCTATATCAAAATGGTAAAAAACGTGCGGATATCGTCGCAGAGTATGACCTCACCAAATCAGCATTAGATAATTGGATAATGCAGTACCAAACTACCGGCTCATTCATCGCAAAAGATAATCGTCGAACTGAAGATAACGAACTTATCGCGCTACGCAAAGAGAATAAACG
>NZ_LZHK01000118.1:0-662 GCF_001690415.1 Gilliamella sp. Imp1-1 | reverse complement strand
GACATGATATCACTTATGCAGAAAACCTAGTTGAAAAGCTCGATGAAGTCAATACAGTGATAGCCGATAAAGGTTATGACAGCGAGCCTTTTCGGTGCTTTGTTCGTCAAAAAGGCGGACGAACGGTGATTGCTAAACGTAATTATGGTAAGGATATAGATAAAAGCAGTATGGATAGGTGCCTTTATCGCTATCGTCATTTAGTCGAGAATGCCTTTGCTAGAATCAAGCAATATCGTTCAATATCAACTAGATACGATAAGTTAGAAAGGAATTATGCTAGTATGGTATCACTGGCATTTATGTTAATGTGGCTGCCAATGTATTGTTGAGTAATTTATGTACAGCAAAGATCAACAGCCCCTAGTAGTTATGATTTGGATGCAAATGATTTTTTATAGGAAAAAGTAATTAAAAATGGAAGCCTAGATTACACCATGAAGTGCAATTCTTCTTAACTCCTTAGAATAAAAATCGGCAGGGCTTTTAAACTTATGCCGTTTTCTTGGGCGTGTGTTCAACAGATATTGTATTTTCTTTATCTGTTTGTCGTCAACTAATGAAATGGCCGCTGACTTAGGTATAAACTGACGTATTAAGCCATTGGTGTTTTCATTTGTGCCTCTTTGCCAGCTTTTATAAGGCTCCGCAAAGTACACGGT
>NZ_LZHK01000117.1:0-8678 GCF_001690415.1 Gilliamella sp. Imp1-1 | reverse complement strand
TAAAGCAAGCAGCACTGATAATAGGACGAAAATCGCTATCCTAAAAGCAAATCGACATCGTTATAGCATAACAAAGCTATGTCAATATTTAGGATTATCAAGACATTATGCTTATTATCAGTGTAAATTGAATAGACAAAAATCAGTAGGGCTTTATGCCAATAAAATCGTGACGCTATTTAATCAGAGCTATCAGTCTTATGGTACAAGACGAATTCGTTTTGATTTACAGAAAGAGAATATTTGGGTGTCACGCCGTTACATTGCTCGGGTGATGAAAGCCTTATTGCTGGTATCAAAATACACCGTTAAACGTTATCAATCTCACACTACGGAAGTGAATGAAACCGCCATAGAAAATCACCTGCAACGACAATTTGATGTAGGTGATAAAAAACAAATTGTTGTTGCAGATTTAACCTATATTCAAGTTAAGCAACGTTGGAACTATTTATGTGTTTTAGTGAACTTATCCGATAGGCAAATTGTCGGTTACCATGTTGGTCAACATAAAACAGCAGAGCTTGTTATGTCGGCATTAAGCCAAATTAAACTGCCATTATCAAAATTGGATTTATTTCATTCAGACCGAGGCAAAGAGTTTGATAATCGGTTATTAGAGGCGTGTTTTAAGACATTTAATATCACGCATTCATTAAGCAAGAAAGGGTGTCCATATGACAATGCGGTAGCGGAAGCGACATTTAAAACAATTAAAACGGAATTTGTAAAAGGCCAACGTTTCAACTCAACGGCTGAATTACAACGCGCTTTTTCGGCTTATGCTTATTGGTATAATCATAAACGATTACATTCTTCGTTAGGCTACTTGCCTCCCGTTGAATTTAAAAAACACTTACCCCTTAATTTTTTTGTTTGAAAATGTGTTGCCATTCCAAAGAGAAGTTGATTCTTTGAATGGGGAACTTAAAAGTGTAATTAAAGGCTATAATCAAGTAATCAATTAAAAATAGATAAACATCGTTTCATTGCTAACATTTTAGTCATTATCAATGACAATAAATAGTGGTATAAATAAAAGCGGTGTAAATATTACATCGCTGTTTTTTTTAACTTTATAGCAAATGAGTAGGACAAGTAATTAACAGTAATTATCAAAATACTACTGTTTAGTCAAACCTAGATTCATTTGTTTACATCAACAACAAAACGCCCTTTTATTTGCCCTGCAATCATTTTATTTGCCACCTCAACACAATCATTTAGTGTGATTGTATTACTAATATGAGATAACACTTTTTCATCCAGATTGTGTGCCAATAAATTCCATGCTGCCACACGTTTATCATAATTTGCCATCACACTATCCACCCCAGCTAACGAAACACCTCTTAAAATAAACGGCGCAACCGTTGCTGGTAAGTCCATGCCTTGAGCAAGACCACAACACGCCACAATTCCGCCATATTGAGTTTGGGCACAAGCATTTGCTAAAGTGTGCGAACCAACCGCATCGACAACAGCTGACCACAGTTCTTTTTGTAATGGTTTACCCGTTTCTTTTAAGGTTTGACCATCAATAATATTAACTGCGCCAAGTTGTCGTAAATAATGATCTTCTTCAATTTTACTCGTTGATGCGGTGACTTGATAACCAAGTTTAGTAAGTAATGCAACGGCAATTGAGCCAACTCCACCACTAGCACCTGTTACCAAAACCATACCATCTTGTGGTTTTACACCTAAATCAACAATACGTTGGACACAAAGGCCTGCTGTATAACCTGCCGTACCAATTGCCATTGCTTGATAATCTGTAAGTTTGTTGGGCAAGGGTACTAGCCAATCAGATTTTAAATAAGCATATTGTGACAAACATCCCCAATGAGTCTCGCCACACCCCCATCCATTTAATATAACTATATCGCCTTTTTGATAGCAACCACTACGACATTCTAGCACAATACCAACACCATCAATACCTGGTACCATTGGCCACTGTCTAACAACAGGACTTTTATTAGTTAAAGCTAGCGCATCTTTATAGTTAATACTTGAATAGGTTATTTGGATTAAGGTATCACCTTCTTGCGCTAATAACTGCTGTTTACTAATACTCTTTAAGGAGCATGAAAACCCCGTTTTTTCTTCTTTCGATAAAACAATGGCATTAAATGGCATAGTGTCTCCTCATCACATATAGTATCGGAACATCTAAATAATATAATAATCCACTTAAATATTAGATGTTTTTTTAATAATAAAGAGTCATTCGAGAAAAAGCAATGTGATATGTTTGGTTGTGAGGGATAAATAAAAACTGAGCTGATAATAACAAATTACCATGCTCAGTTATAAATCAGAGTTACCAATTAAATAGGCTTGAATACTTAATTTTTAGTCGTATTATTTTTCTTCTTCTGCGCGGCTGATGAAACCGCACCAATAAACACAACATCACTTGATGAGTTCAATGCGGTTTCAACCGAATCTTGAATAACGCCAATTGCAATTCCAATGCCAATCACTTTGGCTGAAATTTCGTTAGGTATACCAAACATACTACATGCGACAGGAATAAGCAGTAACGATCCACCCGCAATCCCTGATGCCCCACAAGCACATACTGAAGTTACAATACAAAGTAATACCGCAGAATAGATATCAACATGTATACCAGCACTAGCTGGCATTGAGTTGACGGTGGCTAGAGTTAAAACTGTTATAGTAACGGCAGCACCTGACATATTAATTGCAGCACCTAGCGGTACAGCAACCGAATAAGTATCTTCATCCATTTTATATTTTTTACAGATCTCCATATTAACGGGAATATTTGCTGCTGAACTTCGGGTAAAGAAGGCTGGGATCGCACTCTCTTTTAAAGAGGTAAATACTAATGGATAAGGGTTTTTGTGCATAACTAAATAAGCTAATAATGGATTAATCACCAATGCAACAAACAGCATACAAGAAACTAACACAACCAATAGATGTGCATATTTCAGTAATTCACCAAAACCCGTTTCAGCTAGCGTTGAGGCAACTAATCCAAATACCCCTAAAGGAGCAAAGCGGATAATAATTCTTACAATAAAAGAAATAGCATAAGACAGATCATTCATCATTGTTTTAGTACTTTGGCTAGAGTGTCTTAATGCCAAACCGATACCAACACCCCAAATGATAAGACCAATATAGTTTGCATTAATTAGTGCATTTATCGGATTGTCGATCATTTTTTCTAATAAGGTTTTTAAAACAGCAGCAATACCACTAGGCGGTGTAAGTTCAAGGTTATTTAACGTATCACCAAATGAAATCTGTGATGGGAATAAAAAACTAGCAATGGTTGCTAATAATGCGGCTAACATCATTCCAACAAAATAAAGGGCAATTAATGGTCTCATATTGGCTTGTTTGCCATGTTGATGATTTGATATTGATGCAATTACCAAAATGAGTACTAGTATAGGAGCAACTGATTTTAAAGCATTAATAAATAGCCCACCTATAAGTGACATCGCTAATGCGGTATCTTTCGACACCGCAGCGAGAATAATACCAAATATTAAGCCCAACAAAATCTGCGGTATCAGCCCTATTTTAAAATAAAAACGCACCAAAGGATGTGAAGAATGAGTCATAATATTCCTTTCTTATTAAAATAAAGTTAAAACAATAACATAATTCAACATTGTGTTTATAGAAAATAAACATCATTATAATGTTTTTTTATATATCACTTTACATGATGATTAAATTTGATTATTTATTGCTTTTATATTAGACCTATTTTAAGTGTTCTAATCATTTCCCAAAAATAACCATCTTACTTAAGTAATTCAAGTAGTTGTTTTGCTTTGTTTACTGCTACTGATTTTGCTTTTGCTTGGGCAATATCCGCTAAGCCTTGCCATTGAGAATCAGGTTCAGTTAGATAACCGCGCCTAGTTGCCTCTTTCAAATAAGGAGCATAGTTTAATGACATATCTAAAATCCGATTAATCCAAGCAGGTATTTTTTCACCTTGTTTTACTAGATTTCCAACAAACTTAATGCATTCAATTAATACTGGACAAAATATTGGCAATAAACTTGGCTTTTTTTCTAGTAATCGAATTAATTTAGCGGGGCTTAAATCAGGATAATCGAGAAACAAGATAATAGCTTTGCGCATGGTATCTGCATCAATGATTCCTTTTTTAACATTTTTTTCAAAAATAAAATTTGCTTTATAAGTATCACTGTCTTGAGCCAACAATCCGATAATCACTGTCACTAACGATTTTGAAAAAATCAGATTATCTGTGTTTAAAAAAATCAAATTATATTTACTTGATAATGGTCCATCGTTATTTTCTTGCCAATTACGTGTTTTTTCAACAACAAGTAACTGTTTGTTAATACACCAATGTAACCAAACTCTTGATCGAAAATTAGGTATAACTTGTTGATCTTTTGATAATGCTGGGTAAGCTTCGCATTGGAATTCGTATTCTAAATCATAATACCAATCATTTTTTACTATGTGGAAAACTTGGTTAGACACATTGGGGAGTTTTAAAGTAAACATTAGTGATTTAGCCAATGCTTTAGAAAATCGTGATGATTGATCTATTACAGGCTTACTAATAGTAATTGAAACATTATCTTCAGGCACAACTTTAGTCTTTTGCGGTTTTGACCATACTTGTTCAAAATCATCAGGAGCTCGCATCGATACGTCTTGTTTTAAAGGGGCGATTTTAGGTAGTTTTTCAACTATGGCTTTTGCTTTCTTAATCGCATTAGCACTACCTTCTTTACTGGCTAACATTCTGATGCCAAGTAATTGCAATTGATTGGCATCGGCTATGCCTTGATCGACAGCATATTGAACTTCTGGTAAAAACTCAGCTATCGCATCAACAGTTTCAAGCGTGCCAGATAACAGTCTTGGTGCTTTACATGATGCGATAATTAATTGATCCAAAATAGGCCAAACCACCGAAAGAATACCTTGTTTTGCAATATCGGTTAATACTGACACCAAACTAGCTATACGACAAGGAACCTGACTAAATCGCTCCAGTAACAAAATATCCGCCACACCTGGAATAAGCAAACCTCTTTGCCATGCATCGTTTACTGCTTGAGCCATATTGCTAGCCACATAAGGCGAATTAGCGCGTTGCATAGCTAACAATGCCATTGCAGAACGTGAATCAAAAGGAGAACGCCTGTTAACAATTTGCTGGAACTCAAAACCTTGATGGTAATATGTTGCCCAATCAATATCTGACGGTATTGCACTATCGTTCCATAACGGGAAAATAGCAAGAATTTTTGTAAACCCGTTATTTCCAATACGTTTAGGAAAATAATTTAATGATTGTGGAAGGGACAGTACGTCTTCAATATAAGTATTTAACGCTAATTTAGGTTCGATTACTGGATCGTCCAGATACTGTAATACTAAAGAAGCAGCATCAATTGGCATTTTTTGTCCTGATTGCAAAACGACTGCAACATTTAACTTCTTGAGTTTTTCTATCGTTGATGATGTTTGTGTCGAAACATCAAGACGAGTCAAGGCTAAAAACAGATCCGCCTCTAATGCATCAATTTTCAACTGTTGATAAATCGCTAATCGTTGACTAAGATCATCCACTGTTATTGAAAGATCACTCATGCTTGGTGTCGACAGTAAACAAGGTATTTTGCCTAAGTTTTTACAAACAATATAATCGCGTGCTGTTAATAAATCAGACAAATATTTATGATACGGAATCTCTTCGCCTTTACGCCAATAAAATAGAAAACCAAGAAGCTGATCAACCCGCAATTTTATACCCGCTAAACTCGCTTTTGCTGCTTGAGGATCGTGATAAGCAATAATATTGGCTACAGCTAGAAATCTTTCCGTCACACTATCATGACCAGATATGTTTCTTTTTACTAATTCAGAGGCTAACTCAGTTAATACATCAGGGGAAATAGGCTCTAATTCAAAAGGCGGTAATTGCCAAAGTGACGGTGTTGGTTGCCAAAGTTGTTGTAATTCGGAGGAATTAGATTGTACGGTATGATCATCAATATGCCACTGTGTAATTAGCTTGCTAGTTAAAGCCACAATTGATTCATCAGTTTGGTCAAGTAATAGATTTAACAAAGGCATAAACAAATCAGTATTTTGGGGCGCTTTGCGATTTAGGGCTATCTTTAACACTAATTTTTTGACCGATTTTATTTTAGATGATAAACATGCCGTCATCACTTCGATTAATAATTCATCATCAACAAAGGGAATTAAAACAGGTGCTAATCGATTAATTATTGCAGATTCACCCATGGCTAGTAATGGAATTAAAGCAGGTACTCGCTGGCACAATTCAGCATCGGTAATACCTAAATCATAAAGTGTATCTAACCATACTTTACGATCTATAGGACGAATAGCGATATCTAAAGCCAAAAAAAGTAACTCTTTTGCTTGCTCTCGGTCAAGCCAACCTAATGTTACCCCCAAGCAAAACACCTCGATAAATGACCGTGTAGCAGGTGTATTTATCGCTATAGCAATATGAATATGTTCGACAAATCGACGCTGACATTGAGCTATATTTGGAGGAATTTTATCGTAAAAATGCTTTACAACATCATCACCACGCATAGCAACCGCCGCATACAACGTCCAACCGCCGATATAATTCTGATTTTTAGGAATAACCAAATTTAAACGATCAACCAACTGAACAGCAAGATCTGTTGGTGCAGATGCTTGTTGCACAAAATTTTGTGCGTAATTTTCACCTCGTTCAATAATAACCGGCAATAACAAAGATGAATAAGTATAATGAGCAAGTTTTAACGCTCGGCTCACTGATACCCCAATCCGAATGGCGTACAAAGCTAAATATGCTTTATTACACTTAACATAATCTTGCCATTGAAAAGCGTTACCAACTTTGACATAGTCACCCCATTTGCCATTTTTTAATCCTAAAAGTGCAATCTTTTGCTGCTCTTTGCTACCTAGCGGTTGTTGTAAAATATTGTCAGCTGTGACATTGTTCCAATTCAAAAAAATAAAAATCGCTTCGGCTTTCGCTAAGTTAGCATTCATAAATATTTTCCTTAATTTGTACTGCTAAAATATGTTTACATGGTCCTTTTTTGAGTTGATGATTCAGATACCATGAGCAAGTACATTGTGATGTCATTTTACTATTCTGCCTAACAAAACGGACACGATAGTCTTCGTTATTCGAGTGAACCATCCATGTGTTTTCATCAATTCGATCAATATATTCAATCAATTTATAGGCCGATTTTAAACGCGGATTATCTTTGATAAGTCGATTAGGATCTTCAGGCAATTGACGATGAAAATAGCCATTCTGGTGTACATCAAAACCCAACTTACCTGAAACAGCTAGATACGCCAGCGAACTATTAATGCGCTGAGTATCTAAACCTGTTTTTATCGCTAGCTGAGTCAGATCGATCAGCGAATCAAACTGTAAAATAGATTGAACAAGTTGAGCATTTTGTAATTGCTGTTTTGTTGCAAGCAGCTCAAGTAAGGCACCTTCGCCAGAATAGCCTTGCCATGGCTGTGCAGTTAAGCTCAAAGTAAGTCTTGCACCGTCGAGTTCAACTTCAACCATGCAGGGTCCTTGTTCACCACTTGCTAGCTGATAAAAAGTTAAACGCTTAATATTGGTCATTAATCGCTTAAGTGCACTTAACCGGTGTAGCCCCGAAATATACACACTATCGAGACCGCCTTGAGCCATCAATTTAATACCAGTATTAGATGGCACTAGCCAGCTTGATTGATGTTTACTAGTCACGGTTGGCAATCCTGCAATAAAGGTTTGTGCTTGTATTCCCGTTACCGTAAAAACAGCGGCCATTTTGGTATGAATTTCAGCTACATTACCTAGTGCTCTAATCCACCTATCCGGCATTGCAACAGGGCGCTCAATAATGGCCTTTATTCCAATTACATCTTTATCTTGTTTTTGGATATGGCGCATAGCCAAACCTTGATTACCAATATTGAGATGAAGTTTGTCTCTATTATTAACCTGAGTTAGCGCTTGCCTTAAGCTAATACCTATATCTACATTGGTTGTACCTCGTAATATTTGTCCATCAAACCCTTGTTGTAACAAATCTAAACGGGCATAAACACTATTGCAGGCAGAAAAAACCTCTGCTCTTAATTGATTCCCTTGTGCAGATAAAATAGGATCACGAAAAGCTACTGGCACCGGTTTAAAATATCGGGTCGCAGTAATATCAGCCAAAACCAGTAAAGATCTAGCAAGAATTTGTGGGTAAAGTGCATAACCAGCAAAAAATTGAGGGTTGTCAATAATTCCATCTGGTGTTAAGGCTGGCGATAACGCTAAGGCTAATGCGCCATTAGTGAGTTTTGATTGCTGAGAAAACTTCAATATAAATAATCCTAACACATTAGGGCGTGTTGATCTTTCATGATTATTTTTTAGACGGCATGATGTGAGTTATAATAATTCAGCCAAAAACAACCATAACTCGATTCATCATGCCAAGAACAATGCTAACAGATAAACGGTGGGAAAAGCTACTACAAATAATGAAAAATACCGGCCGAGTTTATAATAAATCCGAGCATCGGATGACGTTTGAAGGGATCCTTTTCCGAATGAGAACCGGTATTCCTTGGCGAGATTTGCCAGAAGAGT
>NZ_LZHK01000116.1:0-1737 GCF_001690415.1 Gilliamella sp. Imp1-1 | reverse complement strand
CGATTATCTTTTGTTTTAAATGAGCCGCTTTGGCTTGCTTGCGTTATCCAATGGTCCAAAGCTGATGGTGTCAAATCATATTCGGCAACGATTTCACTACGTGATTTACCATGTTGATAAAGACTGACCATTTGCTGTTTAAAATCATCTGTGAATGTTCGTCTTTTGCGTTTAATCTTATTCATATTTGTTCCTTTTTTAGTTGTGATAAGTTTACCTTACCCCTTAAAAAAGTTGTATGATTTAGTGTAGCCGATCCAACGAAGCCCGCATCAGTGTAGTAGAGCATGCGGCCCCACTCCGTGAAAAATCCAGCGCCTATGTTACGCTGGTAATAAGCACCTGATGAACTAGGTGTGGCGCTTACTGCGTCTTGACACCAACGTCCTGAACCAGAACAAACTGCATTGGTTAAATCCCTTACCCGTGACAAACGATAACCCAAACTATTACACCATGCTAACTGGTCACTATAAGTTTTCAATTGTTCACCCCGATTGACGAACCACTGTCTCAACACAAATCCATATTTTACTACCTCAACGCCATATATATCTCTACCCACTAACTCAAACGTCTGCGGTAACTGTGGCTTAGTAATTAGGTTAGGATGAGGATTGTACCATTGATTTTTTGCCTCTGGACCTGTTAGCTTAACACGGGCTACAACTCCCCTATCCTCATCAGGAACCCACCATTCACGAGCTACAACATTTGTCACTGTCGCAGTGATTCCCTCATGCGTGACTGGTTCCCATGTCAATTCTTCTATATCTCCAGTTATGAGTAAATCAAAATATAAATTATGCGCACCCGTGGTCGGGAAATTTAGGTCGTATGATTCAGGACTGATTGATTGTACTAAAAAGCCTTTATTTTGATTCCATATGTCAACTGGACCTGCATATTTGCCTTTACCAAAATATAGATTCGGCCTTGCATAATGGATAACTGGCGACGGTATTATTATTGCATCACTACGATTACCCGCTCGAGCCTTTTTACCATTCGCCTGTACATCCCATGACGATGACAATAATAACAATGCTAATACTAGCAAAGCTGTTTTAGGTGATTTGAACGATAATTTCGATAATTCGTTGAGAAATAATTTGGAAGGTATAAATGAGCTTAGTGTAAAAACACGTCGAATAAGATTATTTAATAAATTTAAGACATAGGTTTGCCAGTGCCTTGTGCCTAAAATGATAATGCATTACATTCCTCGTGTCAAGTAATATTTTGTTTTATTTGAATTTTTATAATTATTCGCTTATTTAATAAGCTTGTTTTCCTACAGCGATAAAAGTATAACCATTTATAAAATAGTTGGCTAGTTTTTTGGCTGACTTTTTTGTAAAGAAATGTAAAGATGAAAACTGATCCTCGCCAAAAAAGTAGACAAAAGTCGCCTCTATGATATAAACAAAAATCATAGAAGACAAATATCATGGTTAAAAAATTTAGTATTGAATTCAAACAACAATCAATGGATTATGCGTTATCTAATGCACACCTTTCTATCAGCGAACTTGCCAACCATCTAGGTGTGGGTAAATCAACCCTAGATAAATGGATTAGGCAACTTTCCCCGAATAAAACTAGCCGTCGAGAGTTAACCGCTGAGCAACAGCGGATTATGGCGTTAGAAAAAGAGATTAAAGAACTGAAAATGGCCAATGATATACTAAAAAAGGCGCATGTGCATATCATCAACAATCCAAGTCGATGAAGTAC
>NZ_LZHK01000115.1:0-1030 GCF_001690415.1 Gilliamella sp. Imp1-1 | reverse complement strand
TTTTGTTTTAAATGAGCCGCTTTGGCTTGCTTGCGTTATCCAACGGTCCAAAGCTGATGGTGTCAAATCATATTCGGCAACGATTTCACTACGTGATTTACCATGTTGATAAAGACTGACCATTTGCTGTTTAAAATCATCTGTGAATGTTCGTCTTTTGCGTTTAATCTTATTCATATTTGTTCCTTTTTTAGTTGTGATAAGTTTACCTTACCCCTTAAAAAAGTTGTATGATTTAGTGTAGCCGATCCATTCCAAGTTGCAGTTAACGTACCACCGACGGTAAAATTATCAGTAATTGAAGCATCACCATCATCATCCGCCACTTGCAAGTTAGAAATTGTATGTGCTTGTCCATCAGCAGTAACCAAAGCAATAACATCTGAAAACTTTGTGCCAAAAGGGACTGTTAACGGTTTACCTCCATTGGAGATTGAATCATTAACTCCAATTTGTATTAGTTCGCCAGTGCTTTCTTGACTTGGCATCATAAAACCTAGCAACTCATCTAAATTTTTTAGTTTATTACCGACTTGATCATTCTGAGACGTTTTAAATTGTAGATAAGGCGCACTCCCTTCAATCACCTTTGTTGTGGTTGCGGATAAGGCAATAACATTACCCGATATCATTATACCCAACGTAGCAATTATAGTTCCATAAGCATAATGTTTGACATGTAAACTTGACGATATAATTCGTAAAATTTGGCCAAAAAACTTAGCTATTTTTAAAATAAACATTCGAGGTTGTTCAAAAGCTAACTTATTGCTTTTGTATATTTTATTATTCATAACTTCCTGGATTCAAACATGAAGTGCAATTTTAAACACGGTGGAGTGAAGAAAGTAGAAAGGTGATTTATACTAGCACCTTCGCACCACCACAGTTTGGAGATTGCTATGTATTATAATCACCTTTCTAGGAAGGAAAGATACCAGATTTTCGTATTATTACAAGCCGGAAAGAATAAAAAAGAGATAGCCCAGCTACTCAATAGACATCCTTCGACAATAAGTCGAGAGATAAA
>NZ_LZHK01000114.1:0-35501 GCF_001690415.1 Gilliamella sp. Imp1-1 | reverse complement strand
AAGGCGGACGAACGGTGATTGCTAAACGTAATTATGGTAAGGATATAGATAAAAGCAGTATGGATAGGTGCCTTTATCGCTATCGTCATTTAGTCGAGAATGCCTTTGCTAGAATCAAGCAATATCGTTCAATATCAACTAGATACGATAAGTTAGAAAGGAATTATGCCAGTATGGTATCACTGGCATTTATGTTAATGTGGCTGCCAATGTATTGTTGAGTAATTTATGTACAGCAAAGATCAACAGCCCCTAGTAATTGCTCAATAGCTAAACCTTCGATCCATGTATTTTTTGATGCTATATATAACACTTTGTCAGATAGCATCTGTATAGAATTGTCCATATATCAATCCATTTAATAAGTATTATTGTTTTTGGTTTACCCTGAGGATGTATAAAGACTATTGTTTTGAAAAAATCATATGCAAGAAAGATATGTTGAAGGTGAAAGCTTACTTAAAATTTTACTTAACACCTAACTCTTTAATAGTGATTAGATCACAATAAATTTATTCTTTTCAAACATTATTTTATTAATATAAAGTTGTCTTTAATCATTGGGTATAAGTTATATCGGCAGGCTAAAATTAGCAGAATGAATTGAAGTAAAAGGTTGGATAGGTAATTACTTAATTATTTTGCGATAAGCCTGCAAAGGTTAGTTAAATAAATCATAATCAATTATCCTTTGCGGTTAATAATGGCGCATATCATAATTATCTTTTTGCAAGATGTAAATAGTAGAATAAAAATTTTAGTACTTTTCTTGAAATAAAAATGGGAAAACAGCTTGTTCGTTTGTTGGTGCATAAAATCCATTTGAAATTATCTTTTCCTGTTAAAAGAGGCTGTTTAACAACCTCTTTTTTATTTTTGGAAATGACTAAGGCAATGCTATTTAATTACATAAAAGTTAACATCGCGAGTATTTCTGAGAGCATCAACGAATTGCTTCAATTCTTTTCTATAAGTTTTCTCAGGATCGTTTTCTTCTGTACATTTGTCTTCTGCACCATAGCTTTTAGCCATTGCATCATTTGATGCCAAATTGTCGTATGGTTTTGTAAAATCACTACCTTTTAATGTCATAAGATGATTCCAATCATTTAACAGGCCTTCCATATATTGGCGACCGGCTTCGCATTTTATGTTATTTAAGTCAATCTTAGGAATAACATATTGGCTTATCTCGCTGAACTTTTTAGGGTTGTAAGGGAAGCTAATGTCTTCTTGTTCATCTTCTTTTAAGAATTCAATAAAGTCGCTTTCACGATATAATTTTCTAAAACGTTGTTGATAAGATTGGTTTTTCTTTAATCTTAGGTCTTGGGTTATTTCTTCTGGGAAAGGTTGATCATAAGAATAATCCCAACGATATTGGCTGTATTCAATAAATACATCATTGATTAATTTTGCTGGCATTTCTATTTCTTGCTCTTTACCATCAATAATGGCTGGGATGTTATTTATTTCTCTGTTTTCTCTTAAGATCTTTTCGTATTGTTCATCATTCAACTCAGACGTTGAATAGATGACAGTGTATAAATAATAGTTACTTTGTGTTGGGTTAATAAGACCTAATTCTCCAAATTGAGCCGGTTTTACGACAAAATTGAAGTCGTCATTATTATACGATAAAGTATGTTTGCCGTATTCAAATGTATAATTAACACCTGATTTGGCCGGGATAGTTAGTTCTTTACCATCAATAGTGACTTTTATTTCGTTAGCAGTAGGATTGTCAATCCAACGGTCGATAGAGCTAGGTTCAGAACATCCAACAAGGATTAAACTGCAAATTAGCAGTAAAGAATATTTTATTTTTTTCATCATAATATTTTGTTATAAGTATAAAAAGTGAGTGAATTTTATCATGTTTGTAAAAAAAAATTAAATGTAATCAAATAAAATTAGTGTTATAAATAGACCTGTTATTTATTAAAAATGCATTAGAAATAGAGAGGTTTTCATGAAATTAATAGTCGATAATATGAGTTGTCAACACTGTGTTAAAGCAATAACAAAAGCAATTAATGATATTGATCCAAATGCAAAAGTGACCGTTGATTTAACCAAACACGAGGTTGATATCGAAAATAGTTCTATTTCGCAAGAAGCTGCGATTACTGCTGTTAATGAGGCTGGTTATGAGTTTGTTAGGATTGTGTAATAACTACATCTATATTTGACGGCACTAGGCTATTTTGAAGCATCTTTTCTATTTTAATTTGTTGAAATTTCAAATTAAAACAGAACTAATAAAACTTTGTTTAAGGTATTGGCATATTTTGGGGAATGCTAGAATGCTTTTATCTGTTTATTAATAGGCTATTGTTATAAGGATATATTATGAAAGGTAAAATATTGAGTGTTACTGTGGCTATTATGGCTTGGTGTGGTGCAGTTTTTTTTGTTAATGCTTATCAGATTGATTGTCCACAAAAATTTAATATTAAAGAAGAAGTTGTAAATATGCCTGATGGGTGGGAAGTTTCTAATGATATAAATAGTAAGGAGGCATCCTTTTTTAGTATGATTGTTTATTACGATAAGCCTTCTAGAATGGCGGCTTTAAAACCAGCAAAAGGAACGGTTGACGGTAAGAAACATGAGTTAATATGGGAAGTTAATTATAAGACAGATGTTGAACCTTATTATGTTAGTTGTTCTTATAATGGAACTAGAGTTGAGTTGATAAAACAAATTGATTTATCAATGAAAAGTTGTTGGGCTGATTATTTTGAAGACGAGCAAGGAAAGCGAGGAACGCTCAGTTGTAGTACGAGTGAAGCAAAAGATCTGCATTAGTTGCGTATGGGATTTGTTGTTATATGCAATAGTTAGTAACGTAAATCCCATTAATATTTTGAACAATTACCACCAGCGGTAAAAATGATGCGTTGGTCCAATTCCTTTCCCTATATTTAAATCATCGGCATGGCTAATTGCGCCTTGTAGATAATTTTTTGCTTGGGCGATTGCTTCTTCTAAATTATTTTTAGGTAATAATGCTGCAATAGCTGCTGATAATGTGCACCCCGTTCCGTGAGTATTTTTAGTTTGGATGCGTGGAAAGGTCATTCTTATTATATTATTGTGTGTGATCAAATAATCAGGGCTTTCATTGCTAGGCAAATGTCCTCCTTTCATTAATACCGCTTTACAGCCTAACTTGAGTAATTCATGCCCTTGCTTTTGCATTTCATCTTCGGTTTTAGCTTCATCACAATCAAGTAGTGCGGCTGCTTCTGGTAGATTGGGAGTAATAATTGTGGCTAAGGGTAATAAAAGCTCACGAATAGCTGTTACGGCATCAGACTTTAAAAGGGGATGTCCACCTTTAGCAACCATTACAGTATCTAACAGATAGTAGGAATAGGGTTTGTTTTAAGAAGGTGGTGAACGGTTGCGACTATTTCTTTATTCATTAACATACCCATTTTTACGCTATCAATTTGAATATCTTGATAAAGTGTATTAAATTGGGCTTCAATAAATTCGGGCGATATAGCTAATACCGCATCAACCCCTTGGGTGCTTTGTGCTGTTAGGGCAGTGATAACTGACATACCATATGCACCAAGTGCAGAAAAAGTTTTTAGATCGGCTTGAATACCTGCACCACCGCTAGGATCAGATCCTGCAATGGTTAATGCAATTGTTGTCATGATAGTATTTCCTATTTAACTTGTTTGATTTTGTTGATAAGCGATAATGTTGCTTGTTGAATATCTTTTTTGCCACAAATAGCCGAAACTACAGCAATCCCGTCAATGCCCGTTTGAATAATATTAGTTATATTGTTTTCATCAATACCACCAATGGCAACAGCTGGGCACTGTTTTAGTTTGACTAATTCAGTTAATTGTTCTGTTCCTATTGCTACCGTTGCATTTTTTTTGGTTATGGTTGGGAAGATAGGCCCTATGCCAATATAATTAACCTGCTGCCAAGGAACTGCTTTAAGTTGTTGTTGGTTAGTTACCGAAAGACCTAACCATTTATCTTTGCCGATAAGTTGTCGAGCTACATCAACAGGCAAATCACTTTGTCCAATATGGACACCATCGGCATCAACCGCTAAAGCAATATCTACATGATCATTAATAAATAGTGGAACAGAGGTGTCGCTTAATGCTTCTTTCAATGCTAAGGCAGCGTAGTACCAATCTTTACCGCTAAATTCATGTTCAGATCTTAACTGTATTGCAGTCACACCATTTGAAACAGCAATTTTGGTGGTGTTTACCATGCCATTAATGCCGCCGCATAATAATGGATCAAGGACTAAATAGAGGGTTAAATCCAGTTGTTTTTTCATCTGATTTCCTTATTAAAGCGATGGATTAAATGTTGAGAGTTGATCTAATAGTGATATCGAGAAAGTCCCCAGTCCTTGTTGTTTATTAGCTAGCTCACCAGCTTTTTTCATCATAAAACATGCACAGGCAGTGGCTGATAATGGGTCAGGCGAATTAGCTATGAAAGCCGCTACCATTGCAGATAATGAACATCCTGTACCTGTTACTTTTGTTAAAGCAATATCACCTCCAGTTATACTATATGTGCTGTTTCCGTTAGTTATGTAGTCAACATCGCCCGTCATTGCGACAATAGTTTGATATTTTTGCGCAAGCTCTTGGGCAGCGTTTAAAGCTGATTGAGTTGTGTCTTGACCGTCGGGGCCTTTTGAGAAAGATTTTTGACCATTTAGTGCTAATATTTCTGAAGCATTACCTCGTATTACTGTGGGATTAAATGATAATAATTGATGTGCAATTTCAGTTCGATAATTAAGTGCAGCTCCTACAGCAACAGGATCGAGTACCCATGGAGTTTGTGTTTGCTGTGCCTTGGCGGCCGCTAATAGCATACTTTGGGCTGTGTTGCTGTGAATAGTGCCAATATTAATCAATAAGCTATCGGCAATGTTGACAAATTCAGCAACTTCTTGTTCGGCAATCACCATTGCAGGAGATGCACCAATAGCAAGTAGCACATTGGCGGTAAAGTTTTGGACTACATCATTAGTAATGCAATGCACTAGTGGGCGTTTTTGTTTTATATGATTGATAAAAGGAGCGGTTTGGGTAATTTGGAATGATTTGGTTACTGACATATTTCTTCCTTTCTTACTGATTTATTAATTCTATAAATGTCGGGAAGAATTTGCCAATTTAAGGCTTTTATGGCTTAGACTTCCCTACGCTGGTATAATCCAGATCAGGTTCAACGGGTGAAATCTCAGTTTTTTGTTTAGACAAAAAACACCCCGAGTCAAAATGATTTTTTTATTATGAACTGATTATCTGTTTTTAACAAGCTATTGTAATAATCTTTCAATATCAGTAATTGCTTTTCTATCTGGTAAGAAGATGATTAGATGATCATTGTCTTCAATGGTTAAATCAGTATTAACGATAATAACATCTTCTCCACGCACTACAGCTCCGATGGTTGCACCCGATGGGAGTTTTAAGCCATTAATATTTTTGCCAACTAGTCTTGATGTTTCACTATTACCATTGGCAATAATTTCGACAATTTCGGATTCCCCTTGTCTTAATGAAACAACTTTAACAACCCCAGTTTGTCTAACATGGCTTAATAGCTCAGATATTGTGGCGTGTTGTGGAGAAATCGCAATATCAATCACACTATCATTAATTAGTTCAAGGTAGGCTTGGCGTTGAATTAGTACAATTACTTTTTTTGCTCCCATTCTTTTGGCTAACATAGAAGACATGATATTGGATTCATCATCACTGGTAACAGCGATAAATAGATCAGTAAGCTCAACTTGTTCTTGTGAGAGCAATTCTTGGTCCGATGATTCACCATGTAATACTGTTGTATTAACGAGTTGCTCGGCAATTAATTCGGCTCGTTCGGCATTCCGCTCAATTAATTTGACTTGATAGTCATTTTCTAAACGTTTTGCTAGAGCGACAGCTACACCACCGCCGCCGCTGATAATTATTCGTTTATATGGTTTTTCTAACCGTTGTAACTCACTGGTCACTGCTTTGATATTAACGGGTGGCGTTATAAAGTAGACCATATCGCCCGCTTCTATAAGTGTTGAACCAAGCGGTCGGATAAAACGGTTTTTACGGTAAATAGCTACTACTCGAGCTTCAACATGTGGTAAATGTTCTTTGAGTTCTGATAATTCACTACCTACTAAAGCACCGCCATAATAAGCGGTAACGGCAACCAAACAGACACGATTGTCGTAAAAAGATGCAAATTGTAGCGAACCAGGATATTGTACTAATTGACTAATATGGTTGGTGATAAGGTTTTCTGGAGCAATGATATGATTGATATTAATACAATCTTTATTGAAAAGAGGGTAGTTTTCGTTATTGTATTCAGGTGATCTAATGCGCGCAACTTTTTGTGGAATATTGAACATGACATGCCCAATTTGGCAGGCCATCATGTTGACTTCATCAGAGTTAGTTACAGCAACAAGCATATCAGCTGATTCAGCACCAGCACTTTCTAAAACTTGTGGGTAAGATGATTTTCCGCAAATCACCTGTAAATCAAAACGTTCTTGTAGTGATTGTAATTTATCATAATTTTCATCAATCACCGTGACATCGTTTTGTTTTTCAGTGACAAGATATTCAGCAAGCGCACTACCTGTTTGTCCTGCACCAAGAATAATAATCTTCATAACTAACCTGTATATTTAAATGGCTTTAATCGTTACCCATTTTCCTTGTATCTTAAAGCCATTGCATACTGTTTTATTTTTAGTAACAATCAGTTATTAATTCTTCAATTATACAAAACCGATTGCATTATAAACTTTTTTCAAAGTTGGTTCGGCTTTTGAGCGTGCTTTTTCTGCCCCTTCTTGCATTATTGAAATTAGATAACTTTCATCATCTCGATACTGATGATACTTCGCTTGAAGTGTAGTTAGCATATCAATGACTTGTGTTGCTACTTCGGTTTTAAGGTGGCCATACATTTTGCCTTCGAACTCTTTTTCAAGTTCGCTGATAGGCTTACCTGTCACGCCAGTTAAAATGTCAAGTAGGTTTGAAACACCAGCTTTATTTTTTAGATCGTAACGTACCACAGGTGGCTCATCTGAATCGGTCATTGCACGTTTGATTTTTTTCTCGATATCTTTTGGATTTTCGAGTAAACCAATTACGTTATTGCGATTTTCGTCTGATTTAGACATTTTTTTAGTGGGTTCTTGTAGTGACATGACGCGAGCTCCCACTTTCGAAATAAAGGGTTCAGGAATAGTAAATATATCACCATAAAGTGCATTAAATCGCATAGCAATGTCGCGTGATAGTTCAAGATGTTGTTTTTGGTCGTCACCTACTGGCACCAAGTTTGCTTGATAGAGCAAAATATCCGCAGCCATCAGTACTGGGTAATCAAACAATCCCACATTGATGTTTTCAGAATGACGAGATGATTTATCTTTAAATTGAGTCATACGGCTTAGTTCACCAAAATAGGTGTAACAGTTTAATGCCCAGCCGAGTTCTGCATGCGCAGGCACTTGTGATTGTACAAAAATGGTACTTTTTTGCGGATCAATACCACAAGCTAAATATAGGGCGAGTGTGTCTAATGTGGCTTTACGTAATTTGTTCGGATCTTGGCGTACGGTAATTGCATGTTGATTGACGATGCAATAAATGCAATCATATTCGCCTTGCAGAGCCACCCAATTCTTTAAAGCACCTAAGTAGTTACCAAGTGTTAGTTCTCCTGATGGCTGAGCGCCACTAAATACAATCGGTTTGCTCATAATTTATTCCTAATCTATGCTAATTATTTTTTTGCCTTAGCTTTTGGCTGAGGTAATAATGTTAATATATCTTTAAAATCGTCAAATAAGAAATCAGGGTTGCTAGTGGCGATCGATATGCCATAGTTATAACCATAACTTAATGCAACAGTTGGGCAGTTAGCATTTTGGGCTGCAGTAATATCATTTTTTGAATCGCCAACAAAAAGTAACTGATCACAGAATAATCCAAATTTAGCCATTACTTGGTATAAAGGCGCTGGGTGTGGTTTTAATTTAATCACATCTCCCCCACCAAGCACTAATGAAAAGTACTCTTTTATACCTAAAGAAGTCAGCAGAGCAGGCAAAAATTGTGCGGGTTTATTGGTTACTAATGCTAGTGGATAATTATTATCGTGAAGTACTTTTAAGGTCTCTTTAACATTGGGAAATAGTTTTGTTTCTGCATCGATGACTTTATCATAGTGCTGATTAAATAGCTCTTTAGCTTTGGCAAATAATTCTGTTGATGGATCGACTTCAATTGCTTTGAATACTCGTTCTAGCATAATATCAATACCATTGCCTACAAAATTTTTGACTTGTTCGTTGCTGATTGTAGGTAGATTCAAGTCTGCTAACATATTTTGTGTTGCTAATGCTAGTCCTGGTACGCTGTCAACTAATGTACCATCTAAATCAAAAGCTACTGCTTGAATATTTTCTAGTTTATTCATGTTCAACTCCTGCTAATTCTTTACGCATGGCGTCAATAACTGTTTTATAATCGGGTTGGCTAAATATAGCTGAACCAGCAACAAACATATCGGCACCAGCTCTAGCTATTTCGGCAATATTGTCAATTTTTACACCGCCATCAATTTCTAAACGAATATTGCGTCCAGATTCAATAATGCGCTGTTTAGCTTGTTGTAATTTCTTAATTGTTGAAGGTATAAAAGATTGACCTCCAAAACCTGGGTTAACACTCATTAATAAAATAATATCAATTTTATCTATGACATAATCTAAATAATCAAGTGGTGTAGCTGGATTAAATACAATACCAGCTGTGCAGCCATGATCTTTAATTAACTGTAATGAGCGATCCAAATGGATAGTAGCTTCTGGATGGATAGATATATTGGTTGCCCCAGCTTTGGCAAATGAGGTAATTATCTCTTCAACAGGTGATACCATCAAATGCACATCAATAGGGGCTTTAATACCGTAGTTTCGTAAAGCTTTACAAAACATTGCTCCCATTGTGAGATTAGGTACAAAATGGTTGTCCATGACATCAAAATGTATTACATCAGCTCCTGCATCCAGCACTTTTTGTGTATCTTCACCAAGACGAGCGAAATCAGCCGATAATATTGATGGAGCAATAATGTATTCTTTCATAACTTACCTCTAATAACTCGCCTTATATTTAGCTATCTAAGACTTTTTGTATAATGCTAAAATCTCGTCAATTTTTTTTCTTCCTTTACCAGCACAGCTAATTGAACGTCTCATTTCTGTTCTATAAAGTTCGCTTGCATTATTATAAAGGTTCATTGTGTAATCAGTATAATGATTAGACACTAGCACGGGTATGTTTTTTTTATACGCCATAGTTTCAGCTAATTCTGACAAGTTTTTGTGCTCTTCAAATCCAAATATATTTGAGTAATAAGCCGTAAATCCAGCTGATTCATTTGGGGGTATATAGGGTGGATCACAATAAATTACTGAATTTTTTGCCGCTTTTTTCATTACTTCGTGGTAAGGTGCGCAAATAAATTGTGCTCTTTGAGCTTTTTCTGCAAAAAAGTAAAGTTCTTTTTCAGGAAAATAAATTGTCTTATAGCGTCCAAATGGTACGTTAAATAGTCCATTGTTGTTGTAACGACATAAGCCGTTATAACAATGTCGATTTAAATAGACAAATAAAAGTGATCTGATGTACTGATCTTTACTTCCATTAAATACATCACGCAGTTGATAAAACGCATCTGCGTGATTATTTTGAGCAACAAATAGTAATCTAAGGTCACGGATAAATTGATCTGGACTTGATTTTAATAATGTAAATAATGAAATTAAGTCATGGTTGATATCCGCTAAGATATAACTTTTATAGTTAGTATTTAAAAAAACAGAACCAGCTCCAACAAAAGGTTCTATTAGCTGATCGCCCTCTGGTAGATACCGTTTAATTGTCTCCACAAGCTCATATTTTCCTCCAGCCCATTTTAAAAAGGCTCGTTGCTTCTTCAACGGATACTCCTATTTGTCGTTGATCGGATAAATAAACGATATCCTTGGTTATTTTGCTACTTTTTCTTTATTAATCATTGCACCAGATTTAACCCATGGCTTGTCTTTCTGTAGTGCATTTGGCAAAGACTTGATTGCTTTATGTGCCTCATCAACTGATGAATAGTTGCCTTTTGTTAAAATAAACAATGAACCAGATTTATGTTTGGTTTCATAAATATGGTAATCTGTTATATTGTTTTGTTTTACAAATTTTTTTAGACCTTCAAGCGATTTAGATGCACTAAGCTGAATGACATAATGATCATTTTTTATCTTAATATTTTTCCCTAAATCATTGTTTTCATTTTTACGATTAACAGAGTTAGGGGTATTTTTTTTCGTATTGTTTTTATTCGTTTTAGCCCTACCGTTAGATGTTGTCGCGGAATGATGATTTGCTTTAGAATCTCCATTTGAGTCATCTATTGATAGGTTTAAGCCATCACTTGTATCTGAAAAGGATTCAAGTTGCTGTTGTTGTGTATTAAATTTATTTAATGTACTGTTTGATGTATCTGTCACCAGTTCAGTACTTTTAGGTTGATTTTCACTAATTCCAACGCTATTTTGTTCATCAGTGATTGTATTATTTTTTTCTTCTGTTGAAGTCACTCCATTAACTACAGGTGGAGTTAATGGTGTTCCTTCTTTTTTACGAGAAGAATTAAAAATAATCAAACCAAGCAATAAAAGAATAATAATTGCTGAACCAAAAATAATTAATTTTTTCTTTGGAAGATCTTGAAGAAAACTAAGTAATCTGAATGAATGCGCAGAATCCTTATTGGGTTGTTCTGATATATAACGGTCATCTTTATCTACACGCATACTTACTCCTTAACCTATCAAAAGATTTTACTTAATGATTAGCTATTATTTCTAAAATACACGATTTAAATTTGCTCTATTTTATCAATAATATAATTAGCAACACCTTTGGCGCTTTGCTCATCGGTTTTAATTGTAATATCAGCAATCTCTTCGTAAAGTGGTTCGCGCTCTCCAGCTAGCTCTTCGTAAAGCTCACGTGGTGTGTTGCTACCTTGTAATAATGGTCGGCGTTTGTCTTTTTGCGTTCTTGCCATCTGTTTTTCAATGGTTGTTTCAAGATAGACAACAATTCCACGAGCGGATAATCTATTGCGAGTCTCTTTAGATAAGACAGAACCGCCACCAGTTGCAAGAACGACGCCTTGTTTTTCAGTCAATTCGTTAATGACTTTTTCTTCTCTGGCACGGAATCCCTCTTCTCCTTCTAGGTCAAAAATCCATGCAATATCAGCCCCAGTACGTTTTTCGATCTCTTGATCTGAGTCAAAAAAATCCATGCCTAACTGTTGTGCAATTTGTCGGCCTATAGTGCTTTTTCCTGCCCCCATTGGGCCAATTAGAAAGATATTTCGCTTTTCTGCCATTGTTGTTTCATCATCTATTAATTTTGGTTAAAATATACAACACAATGTCAACTTGCTTTGATTTATATGATCATTCGCTTTATCATTGTGTAACTTTTCTTGGATCTCCGTCTAACGACAAAAATTTAGGTCGGTAATTATCTCAATAGATAGTACCTTTTGGCAATAGGTATTTACCAATACTTTTAGCTAATACCAGCTTGATGCAAATCATGGATGTTTAAAACACCTACTAATTCATCGTTGTTATTAACAACCGGAGCGGCAGTAATATTATGATCAGTAAATAATTTTAGTGCTTCAACAGCCTTCCAACTTTCAGGAATTCGATGCCCTAGGCTGGTCATAACATCCATAATGTTATCTTGTAATGTACCATTTTTTAATAATAAGCGACGTAGATCACCATCGGTAAATACACCAACTATTTTATTATTATCTTGGCAGATTGCAACTAGCCCTACTCCTGTACGGCTTAATTCTAGAATGGCATCAAATACGGTTGCAGTTTGTGGTATTTTAGGAATACGATCACCTGTTCGCATTACATCTTTGACATGATTGAGTAATTTAGCCCCTAAACTACCTGCAGGGTGGGAGCGTGCAAAATCTTCTTCTTTAAAGCCTCGTGCTCGCATTACTGCAATTGCTAGCGCATCCCCCATTAATAATGTATTAGTTGAACTAGAGGTTGGCGCAAGTCCCATAGGACAAGCTTCTTTTTCAATTGAAATATCAAGAATTGCTTGGGCTGATTTAGCAAGTGGTGAATCCAACCCTCCAGTAATAGCAATAACAGGAACCCGCATTTCGGTAAGAATAGGTAAAATTAAATTAAATTCCTTAGCTCGACCTGAGTATGAAATTAATATGGCTACGTCGTTTTGAGTTATCATTCCTAAGTCGCCATGCAGGGCTTCCGATGGGTGCATAAAAAAAGCAGGACTTCCTGTACTAGCTAATGAAGCGGCAACCTTTTTCCCTATATGTCCTGATTTTCCAATACCCGAAACAACGACTTTACCTTTGGTGGTTAAAATAAGTTGACATGCGTTAACAAAATCTTTGCCAAGTCGATTTGGTAATTTTTGTGCTTCGTGTATCTCTAATTCAAGAAGCTCTCGACCATATTGTAATAATTTATCCATTTAATTAGCCTATTGAATAAAACGTGTTATCAGTGCATTTATAATCGGAAATTAAGGACAAGACGATTATAAAAGATGAACAGGTTTTAGTTTAACAATTAATGTTTAAATATTCAAAAAAGTATGCATTTTAGACTTAATATTTACTAATTACTTTTTAATAATCTAAAAACCTAGGGCAACTTTAATTCCTAGTGTAATTAAAATGCCTCCTAGTAATTTATCAATTATAAATTGAATTTTAAAGTAACGTCGTTGTACACTTTGCCTTTGAAAAATAAAGACGACAAAAGGCCACCAAAAAACACCTTCAATCCAAATAATAAACGCAACGATTAGCTTATCAAGTGTTGATGATTCTGCATTAAGCACTTGAGTAAAGGTAGCTAAAAAAAATAACGTTGCTTTAGGATTAAGTAAATTACATAAAAAACCTTGCATAAAGGCTGATTTTTCTGAAATTGGCTGCATGAGTTGTGGCTTACCAATATAGGTGGTATTTGGTTTTTGAGCGAGCAGTGCCTTTATGCCAAGCCATATTAAGTAAGTGGCACCCGCATAGCGTAAGGCGTTATAAAGAAGTGGAGTTGTGGTGATAAGTACTGCAATACCCGCAATACAATAGCTCATATGAACTAAGATAGCAATGATGACGCCTAGGCAAGTGAGCAATGCCATCTTGCGGTTATAGCTTAAGCTATTTTTTAACACCAAAAAGAAATCAGGCCCAGGTGAGATCATACCTAAAAAGCTGATTGTAGAGACAAAAATTAATGTATCAAACGTCATTTTACGTGCCTATTTAAATATTTGTGCAGAATTATTGAGCGTTGCGATATTAGATTTATTTTGTTCAATAAACTGTTTTTTATCAAAATTAGGTTCAGTTAAATAGTCAGTCAAAAATTTAGCGTTAGTTTTGACTTGGGCTCCATTTAAAATTAAACGAGGTAAGTCAATCTGATAAATAGTCTGCTCAGTGTTTTTTTGTAGATCTTGCGTATGTGCATTTGTTAATAAATAAAGTTTGCGTTCTTTTTCTGAAAGACGATTGATTGTTGGTGTACCTGCTCCCATCATTAAATGATCTGGAAAAATATAAAATACAGTATCTTCTAATACACCTTCGTCTTTTAGATGTTGGATAAAAATTCCCAAATTATGATCTAGTGAAGCAGCAACGAAAGACATATTATCTGATTTTGGTGAAATAACCGATTTCATTCTTTCATCATCAAAACCATTTGGTGCATGAGTTGAAACAGTAGAAATAAACAAAGCAAAAGGTTTTTTTGTTTTGCGCATTTCAGTAATTTGTTTTTGTGCTACATCAAAAATGTCCTTGTCATACAGCCCAAAAGGTGCTGGTGGATATTGACCAACATAATTTTTTTCAGAAATGACTTGCATACCAAACAGTTCTGCTGTGTGACCAATACCAGCAAAATCAGGGCTAGCCATTACATAACGGGTTTGATAGCCTGCTTGATTAAGTATATCGCCTAGGCTAACTAGATTGGTCTTGTTTGCGCGCATTAGTGGTGATGTTGTGTAGCCACCAATTAGAAAGGGCATACCGGTCATATAAGTGTACATTGATGCGGTAGTCCATGAGCTTCCAGCGCTCATGGGCATATTAGCAAAAAAGGTATAATCTTGGCGAAGTTTTTGTAAATTAGGGGTAATATCCTCAAAATCGAAAAAGCCTTGTTCAAATGATTCTAAAGATAAAACAATAATATTTTTACCTTGATAGCTAACAAGCTGATCTTTATTGGTATAGTGAGTCATATTAAGTGATTGTAACGCCTGCTCAAAT
This sequence comes from Gilliamella sp. Imp1-1, assembly GCF_001690415.1. Taxonomy (NCBI): domain Bacteria; kingdom Pseudomonadati; phylum Pseudomonadota; class Gammaproteobacteria; order Orbales; family Orbaceae; genus Gilliamella; species Gilliamella sp. Imp1-1. The sequence continues at coordinate 21,038 of NZ_LZHK01000114.1, read as the reverse complement.
GGCTCACGAGGTGCGCTTGTAACTTGATAGATTTCGTATAATCGACTGAATGGACCATTATGGTAACTGATGGATACTATTGCCACAAAGGCTAGTAACAGACGAAACACTAGATGACATTTACGTTTGCATAAATCTGCGAGTTTTGATAGCAAAAAAATAAGGGAAAAAAAGACAACGATAACTAAGACTGCTTGTAATTTAAAAATAAATAGCCCTTCTATTATGTCATTAATATTTAAATTTACATAAAACTGATAATCAATAAAGCCACCACTAAAATAGATAGAAGTTAGCTCCATTACAATAAAGATCGTTAGTAAAGTTATGATTAGCATTTGCCATTTTTTCTGTTTAAGGAGCGAGGCAAAAACAATTGTAATAATAAAAAGTGGCAAAACAATTAATGTCGATAATGGCATAAGATATTGTTACTCAATATATTCAAAAATCAATTTTGCCTAAGTATATACTTAATGAATAAAAAAATAAAAATATCGGTTGATATTGTTTGATTTGTGGTTTTGAAATTGAGTATGTATCGTATGAATAATAATTATAGTGCCATAATATCTTAAATGATAATTGTTATTATTTGAGGTTGATAATTAATTCTATTCGCAATAAGATAATGGAGAATTTATTGCGATAATGTCCGAGGTTGCTATGCCGTGGTTTATACGGAAAATAGTTTTTATTTTATTTGTATCTCTGTTTTCACACTCCTTTTGTTATGCCGATATTGCATTATCTATCCCTCAAACTAAAGATGGAATGAGTCTATTTGAAAGTCTAAAAAAACGATCTTCAACTCCTGGGGGGGGCTTTCCTACTGGTAAAATTTCTGATGACGAACTTTCGACAGTACTTTGGGCTGCAAGTGGTTTAAATCGTGGTAAAACAGGGTGGACGGTGCCGATGGTTAAGGGTAAATCTCCTTATGTGAGAATCTACCTCGCCAGTGAAAAGGGTACTTTTTTATATGAGTGGGAAGGTCATTATTTAAAAGAAATTAATAATAAAGATATTCGTGCTGATATTGGTTTGCAAAGTTTTACAAGGCGAGCAGCCTATTCATTGATTTTTGTGTCGGATGCTAGTGCATTAACCGATATAAATCCAGAACAAATCGCTAACTTTAATTACACGGCCGTTGGTGCAATGAGTCAAAACGCTTATTTAGTTGCGTCGGCACTAAAATTAAGCGCTCGTTATATTCACTCCATTAAACCAGAAGTTATTAGCCAAGAGCTACAATTACCAGAAGGCAGTAAACCACTAGGTATGCTTTTAATAGGAAAATAAAAGGTAACGTTAAGATATGAAACGATTTTTAATACTTGCTTTGCTTCTTATTGGAAGTTTAATGGCTTTGGCTCCATCATCTTATGCTGCCGAAAAAAAATACGAAAGTTGGAATGCTATTGTTGACGAAATGGATACCATCTTAAATGACGCTTATGATATCTATTTTATGAAAGATGTTGAACGTGCTAAAGCTCGAGTTAATAATGCCTATTTTGGCTTTTATGAAAAGCATGGGGTTGAGCGTGCGGTTATGTCTTATATTTCGGGTAAACGAGGAACCGATACCGAATATCAATTTGCCAAAATTAAACGTTTAATGACCGATGGTGCGTCGAATAAAGTTGTTAGAAATGAAATTGATACTATTTTAAAAATGTTACATGAAGATGCTAACGAACTAGATGGTAAGCAAGAGAGCGGTTGGAGCATTCTGTTAGCTTCGTTTATTATCATTTTTAGGGAAGGGCTGGAAACGATTTTAGTGATTGCGGCAATTTCAGCTTATTTAGTTCGTTCTGGACATCTTGCCATGGTAAAAGTAGTTTATATGAGCTCACTTGTAGCTATTTTTGCCAGTATTTTAGCGGCAATTGCTCTTCATACTGTGTTTGATATTAGCGGCGCAAATCAAGAAATTGTTGAAGGAATTGCTATGCTCTTGGCAACAGTCGTACTATTTTTTATTAGTAATTGGATGTTTTCAAAGGCAGAAGCTGAGGCTTGGAAAAGCTATGTTGAAGAAAAGGTACAAACTGCAGTGTCATCTGGTAGTCGCTTTGCCTTAGGTTTTGCTGCCTTTTTAGCTGTTTTTCGTGAAGGTGCTGAAACGATCTTGTTTTACCAAGCAATGCTAGTTGAAGCTAAAGAACACATGGATATGGTTTGGTATGGGCTAGCTATTGGAACGATAATTCTTGCGATTATTTTTGTCGTTATTCGTTTTGGTACCATGAAATTACCAATTCGCCCATTCTTTATTGGCACTAGTATTTTGATGTATATCATGGCAATAGCTTTTGCAGGTGGTGGAGTAAAAGAATTACAAGAGGCTGATATGATCCCAGTTACTTCTGTTGATTTTATACATTCTGTCGAAGTTTTAGGTATTTACCCAACAGTCGAGACATTAGTTCCACAAATAATTATGGTATTTATTGTGGTAGTTTCTGTCATATATTACAAAGCTAAACATAGTTGTAAAAAGCAATAATTATTAATATTGCTTATTTGCTTAAAATTGCATAAATGCGGATTGAAAAACTGAGTTGTGTTAATACCCAAAAAAACAAGTGTAATAAATTTTCAAAAACTAAGAGAAGGAGTTTTCAATGAAAAAATTAATTTTATCAGCAGGTATTGCTTCAATACTTGCCTTATCTTCATTCGTTCATGCAGCAGCACCGGCACCTGGCGAACAAAAAGGATTTGAAGAGTTTCCAATTGGTGATGAAGTAACCGTGGGGCCATTACACATTGGTGCTGTTTATTTCCAACCTGTTGATATGGAACCCGCTGGTATGGGTGGTTTACCAGCCTCAAAATCAGACATGCACATTGAAGCTGATATTTCAGCTGCAGAAGGTAATAACTTAGGTTATGGTGTAGGTGATTTTGTTCCTTACTTAACTGTAAAATATAAAATTCAAAAGCAAGGCAGTGATAAAGTGATTGAAGGTAACTTTATGCCAATGAATGCATCTGATGGTCCTCACTATGGTAATAATATAAAACTAGATGGTGCTGGTAAATATAAAGTAACATTTATGATTGAAAATCCAGAAAAACAAGGTTATTTACTACATGTTGATAAAGAAACAGGTGTGGAAGGACGATTTTGGAGCAAACCTATCGAAGTCTCTTGGGACTTTGATTACATTCCACGCGCATGGTAATGATTTTAAAATAACTAATTATATTAAATAATTAATAATCAGTTATTGGTGAGCATTATGCTCACCAATAATATTTGCAATAGTTAGGCAATGAATATGCTTCAATACCTTATCAATATTACCGATAATACTTTCGTTCCAGCAATGATGATGGCATTACTGAGCGCTGCAATTATAAGATCCACGCCTCATCATATTAAAAAAATTATTTTGTTTGGTTTTGTATTGGGCTTTATTGCTGCATTGATTTATGCCATTTTAAAACGCAACACAGGGTTTGCTGTTCGTGAATATTATGATCTTGGAGTGATCATACCTTGGGTTATTATTGCTATACCGTTGATTGTTGCTATTTGCTTGCAAAAATCCACCCATAATCGAACTGGTAAATTCTTTTTTACAATGTTATTTGTGCTAAGTATTGGTTTGATAAGTGCACAGTCTTTACCTAATTTAATGCTCTATCCATTCGAATTTTCTGTCGGAATGGACTCTATTTTTAATAATGATTACTTGTTTAAATGGGTTGGTTATGGATTTGCTTTACTTATAATCTTGTTAACTGGGCTATTTACTTTCCGTATATGTGGACGATTATCGACAAAATTTATTTTTGCTATTACTTCACTGTCAATTATTATTTTCACTATTCAAAATAGTATTAATATTCTACAAATTTTGATTGTTAGGCGTTTTATCTCATCCCAACCATGGATGATGGAGTTGATTATTTTTATTCTTGGTCATGTTAATTTCTTTATCTTTATTTTCATGGCAATTGTGCTTTGTTTAGCCATTGTTTTGTATATCAAATCAAAAACAACTTCGTTAGTGGGTAATAACCCTGCTCAAATTCGTAAACTTAAAGCACAATTACGTAGCGATAGAAGATCTGCCCTAATGATTATGGCTGGGACAGCAATAACCGCATATACTGTGACGCGCGCACGTTACATTTTTGAAAAAGGCGTAGAACTTACACCGGCAGAGCCTATATTGACTAATGCTGATGGCTTAATTGTTATCCCTCTCGATAAAGTGAACGACGGTAATTTACATCGTTATGGTTATCAGGCAACAGATGGAACTTTAGTTCGCTTTATTGTTATTAAAAAAAGCGATAATGCTTATGGTGTAGGTTTTGATGCTTGCGATATTTGTGGTGCAAGTGGTTACTACCAACGCGGTGATCAAGTCGTTTGTATTTTGTGCGATGTAGTAATGAACATTGCAACGATTGGATTTTCAGGAGGATGTAACCCTGTTCCACTTAAATACGAAATTATTGACGGCAATATGGTGATTCGTCCAGCTAACCTTGAAGCAGAGAAAAGTCGTTTCAAATAAAAGCGTATTAAAAGGAATATTGTATGTTTTGTAGAATGTTATTAAGTGTTTTAATTCGCCAAAAAAAGAAACTTTTTCTTATTGCCTTAACGGTTGCATTGGGTGTTTCGCTTGCTACTGCTATGCTAAATGTAATGTTTGACGTAGGTGATAAGGTGAATCAAGAGCTAAAAGCCTATGGTGCTAATCTCAATATCGTTCCTCGTGGTAGTGCTGTCATTAATGAAATGTACCAGCTTGATAACAATGATAGTGGGCAAGCTGTGCAATATATTAAAGAAGAAGAACTTGTTAGAATTAAGATGATTTTTTGGGCTTATAATATTGTTGATTTTGCACCTTTTCTAACAACTCAAGCGACATTTCATGATAAGCCAATTACGGTGGTAGGTACTTGGTTTAATAAACATCTTAATATTCCAACAGGTGATCAGGTTGATACGGGCATGTTAGCCATGAAATCATGGTGGACAATTGAAGGAAACACCATGACCGATGATAATTTGCAAGGAGCTATGGTGGGTAAATCTGTAGCCAAACAGTGGAATCTAAAACTAGGCGATACGATAGATATAATTTCAACGAAAACAAACAAAAAGTTTACATTAACTATTAACAATATTTTTCATAGTGGTGGTGCTGAAGATACGCAAATTTATGTCTCTTTACCAGTGGCACAAGATCTTGCCGATAAAAAAGGACTAGTTGAACGTGTTGAGGTTAGTGCATTAACCACTCCAGAAAACGAATTAGCTCGTAAAGCAGCGCAAGATCCAAACAGTTTATCTAGAACAGAATGGGATACATGGTATTGTACTGCTTATATTAGCTCAATTGCATACCAGCTAGAAGAGTTAATGCCTGATGTGCGTGTGAAAGCTATTATGCAAGTTGCTGAGTCAGAAGGCTCCATTTTACTAAAAACACAATTACTAATGTTATTACTAACTATCTTATCATTGATTTGTTCGGCGCTTGCTATTTCGAATTTGGTTACTGCTAACGTTATAGAGCGCAGTACCGAAATTGGCCTATTAAAAGCGCTTGGTGCAACTAATACAGCTGTTGCAATGCTAATATTAACTGAAATCTTTATTATTGCCTTACTTGGTGGATTTTTTGGTTACTTTATTGGTTTTGGTTTTGCGCAAATTATTGGTCATACAGTGTTTGGTTCTTTTGTTGATCCTAAGATGATAATTATTCCTTTAGCCCTAATTATGGTGATCTTAATTACCTTTTTAGGTAGTTTACCAGCATTGCGTATTATGATGTTTTTGCGTCCAACTGATGTGTTACATGGTCGATAAGGTGAAAGGTAAGTCTCATGATCAATAAAAATAGGCGCTTTATAATTAAAACCGTGTTAAGTTCACTTATCCGACGCCGTTCTCGCATTGCCATCGCCTTGCTTGGCGTTGCTATTGGAGCAACGGTTCTTCTTGGTATGATCACACTTTGTTATGATATACCACGGCAAATGGGACAAGAATTCCGTTCTTATGGTGCCAATCTTCTACTACTACCTGCCAATAATCAATCAACAGTAGCAATGACCGAGGTTAATAAAGCGGTTGCCTTTTTACCAGAAGATAAATTACTTGGTGTTACCCCATTTCGTTATAATTCAATTCGTAGTAATCAGCAACCTTATACTATTGTGGGGACCGACTTTAAACAAGTTGTAAAAACCAGTCCTTATTGGTCTATTGAAGGTTCAATACCACAAAATTCACATGAAATAATGATTGGTACTGATATTGCTAACTTTGCTAAATTAAACATTGGTAGCACTATGCCGATTTCCGGCAAATCTAAACAAGATTCTCGTTTTGATGAAGAACTCACCGTTACAGGTATTGTTAAAACTGGACGTTCCGAAGATAACTTTATTTTTGTTGATCTGCACGATTTAGAAGAATTACTTGAAGAAAGCGAGCAAGCCGAAGTTGTTGAAGTAAGCATTGCCGCCACAGAAACAGAATTAAAACAGTACATTGAAAAAATAAAAAAACAAATGACAACAGTTGAACCTCATTTAATTAAATGGGTGACAAAGTCAGAAGCATCTGTATTAGGCAAACTGTCCTCGTTACTCTATTTAGTTACTTTTGTTGTACTCGTTCTTACCATGATTTGTGTAGCTACCACTATGATGACAGTGGTAATGGAGCGTCGTAAAGAAATTGGTCTTAAAAAAGCGATAGGAGCCAACAATAAAAGTATTGCAAAAGAGTTTTTAGCTGAAGGATTAGTTTTAGGTGTTATTGGTGGCTTTATTGGGGCTATATGCGGGCTTATCTTTGCTCAAATTATTAGTACCAATGTGTTTGGACGTTCAATTATTATTGAGTTTTATCTGATCCCAACCACTATCATTATCTCAGTGATAGTAACGGTAATTGCGTGTTTAATTCCAGTAAAACGTGCTCTTGAAGTAGAGCCTGCGTTAGTATTACGCGGTGAATAGGATATAAAGTATGAATATGCTCGAAGTAAAAAATGTGTCTAAAATTTATGATTCTCTTCATGCACTTTCTGAAGTGAATTTAACAGTTGAAGAAGGTAAATGGTTATCGATTATGGGACCTTCTGGTAGTGGTAAAACAACTTTGATGAATATCATTGGTTGTATGGATAAACCTTCACTTGGTTCAGTGATTTTAGACGGGCAAGATATTACTCAGCTTTCTTTGTCAGAATTAACCGAAATACGTCGAGATAAGATAGGTCTGATTTTTCAACAATTTCATTTAGTATCGTATTTAACCGCACTAGAAAACGTCATGCTTGCTCAATATTATCATAGTATGGTTGACGAAAAAGAGGCTATGCAAGCACTCGAACGTGTTGGGCTTGCTGCTCGATCTAAACACTTACCTAGGCAGTTATCAGGTGGCGAACAGCAACGTGTTTGTATTGCTAGAGCATTGATTAACTATCCAAAACTGATTTTGGCCGATGAGCCAACTGGTAATTTAGATGAAAGCAACGAAGCGATGGTCATGAATTTATTACATGAGCTGCACAAAGAAGGCAGTACCATTATTGTAGTTACTCACTCACTAGAAGTGTCAAAACATGCACAAACCACTGTAGTACTAGAGCACGGCAAAGTTGCACGTGTAATTGATAATTAATCAACTGAAGGTTGTTATATATGAAAAACCGTCTTATTTCATCAAGTATTTTTATTATTATTGGAGTATTAATTATCTTATTTCCATTATATATATTGCCAGTTTGTCCTCTTCCAGACGTTGTAAGCATGCCTGTTGATATATTGAATCACGCTAGTAGCGAGGTAGCACATAACGGGCATATACATAGTGGCACAGGAAAAATCATGAAATGTTTTTGGACAGCAAGAGCTGAAATTGGCATTGGTTGTTTAGTGATAGCCATTGGTGCATTGCTACTAATTAGCCGTACTGCTTTTGTGCGAATAGGATTAAGTATGGCACTTGCGTGTATTTCTTTATTAGCGGCAGCTATACCAACAATTCTAATTGGTGTTTGCGGTAATGAAATGATGCGATGCAATATGGGGTCTAAACCGGCGTTAGTTTTATTATCAGGTTTATTATTTATTGTCGCTGTTATTAACATCTATTACTTAAATAAAAGAACAAAAAATTGATAGCGTTTTGTTATCAAACAAAGACCACTCTTATCTTTACCAGATATAGGTATAACATTTAAATCCAACAAGCAGGAAAGTCAATATGCACGAAAAACCGATCACCATGGCAAATTTAGCATGGCGCAATATTCAGCGACGACCGTTTAGAAGTTGCTGTTTGATTGTCATCATTACGCTTTTTTCGGCGACGTTGTTTGGTGGAAGCATACTGATGAAAAATCTCAGTCTTGGTATTTCAGGCATGGCTAACAGGTTAGGTGCTGATATTCTTATTGTGCCTAATGGTTACGAAAAAAATATGGAAGTAGCCCTGTTGCGTGGTGAACCGAGTACTTTTTATTTAAAAGTAGACTTGATTGATAAAATAAAAGGTATTAAAGGTATTGATGCCATTTCACCTCAACTTTTTATTGCATCATTAAATGCAGGTTGTTGTTCGTCTAAAGTCCAATTAATTGGTTTTGAACAGCATACTGATTTTATTATTAAGCCTTGGTTACAATCACAACTTTCAGAGCCATTGACTGATAATCAAGTCGTTGTTGGTTCTAAAATTAGTTCTGATGTGGGCGATGAAATCTTATTTTTTAATCATCCTTTTAAAATTATTGCTAAAATGGATAGCACAGGGATGGGATTTGATACCTCTGTCTTTATGACTATGTCGGCAGCCCAATCATTAATGAAAAATGCAAAATTAATTGAAGGGGATGTCGACCATTTTGCTGATTATGCCTCGTCGATTTTCATTAAGGTCAATTCAGATTATCAACCTAAAGATATTGTTAATCAAATTATGCCCAGATACGCTATTGACTATAATATTGATTTTATTATGACCAAAGGTATGCTAAGTAATATATCTAAATGGTTAACTAGCTTTTCAACCATTGTATATAGCCTATCAGCTATTTTTTGGGTTTTAGCCATTATTGTGATCTTTGTTATATTTTCTTCAACATTAAATGAACGCAAGCGTGAAATTAGCTTATTACGGGTATTAGGCGCGTCACGGCGTGATTTAGTTAAAATGTTGCTTCGTGAATCTTTAATAATTAGTGGATTAGGCGGAGTTAGTGGCATTGTTATCGCCTCGGTATTACTTTATGCATTTAGCTTATTAATCTGCCAATCTATTGGTTTGCCGTGTGTAAATATCTCACTATTTGATGCATTATTATATGCAATTGTTGTTTTTATTCTTACGCTAATTATAGGACCTTTATCAAGTATCTATAGTGCTTTATCTATGACTAAATTTGATACTTATAGTACCCTTAGAGAGGGCGAATAATGTTACTGAATGTTAAAAACCTACGTAAAGATTACACAAGAGGGCAACAAACCTTTTCAGCTGTGAATAATGTTAGTTTTTCAATGGCAAAAGATGACTTTATATGCATTATGGGTAAATCAGGCAGTGGTAAAACCACTTTGCTAAATATGATTGCTGGTTTACTTACACCAACGCAAGGAAAAATCACTATTAATAATACAAATTTATTTGATCTTAATGATCAGCAAGTATCTGCCTTTCGTAATCAGCATATTGGTTATATTCCTCAAGGTAGCAGTTTACTACCTAATTTAACAGCAATTGATAATATTCGACTGCCTTTTTATTTAACTAAGCGAGCAAATCAAAATCCCCTAAATGAAGCAAAAAGTCTGCTTGAAAAAGCCAAAATAAGCCACCTGCAAGATACATATCCTGCCCATATGTCAGGTGGTGAAATGCGCCGTATTGCGATATTGCGAGCACTGATTTGTAAACCACAAATCATTATTGCTGATGAACCAGCCAGTGATCTTGATGAAGAAAGCGCAGCTGAAATCATGCAACTACTGTCTGAAATTCATCAACAAGGTACAGCGTTATTAATTGTCACTCATGATCATGATGTTGCCCGTTATAGCCAAAAAGTTATGAAAATGTCAGCTGGACGATTTATTGACTAATGGGTTTAGTTATTAACTGAATTGTTATATTAAAAGTGGATTACAACCCATGTCGATCATAATTTTATTGAGTTTTAATAATGGCAACCCAACTAATGAATTAATATCATTACCTTCAAGTTTATCAAACAGGGTGATGCCCAGTTCATCACATTTAAAACTGCCAGCACATTGTAGTGGCTTCTCTTTGCTAATGTAAGCATCAATTTCTGAATCAGTTAAATGCCGAAAAGTCACCTTAAATGGTTCGCAAATAGTGGTTTGTTGTTGTGTTTTGGTATTAATTACTGTCATACCAGTATAAAAATAGAAAGCTTTACCGCTGCTTTGTCGAAGCTGTTTACGGGCATTATCAATTGTATGCGGTTTGCAAACAATATTACCGTCTAACACACCAACTTGATCAGAGCCAATAATTAAACTATCAGCAAACTGCGTCGCTAATGATTGGGCTTTAAGTTTTGCTAGTCGAACCACCAATTGCTGAGCTGATTCGCCGACTAGCGGTGTTTCATCGCATACAGGCGGTACACACTCAAAAGGGATAGCTAATTTTTCGAGCACTTTTTTACGGGATACAGATGTTGATGCTAATATGATTCTCATTTTAATTATCTCTTAAAATCCAAGCAAAAGGGTGTTCATTAAACCCGATATGACCATAATAATCAACTGCTTGTGGCGCTGCTAGCAGAGTAATTGAACATGATTTGTCAGTATTGTTTTTCACTTCTTTAATTAATTGCTTTCCGATGCCTTGTCGTTGATAATTTTCATCCACCGCGAGATCTGCCAAATAGGTGATATAAACAAAATCCGTTAAACAACGCGCAATGCCAATCAATTTATCATCATGCCAAGCAGTTACCACCAAATTCGCATTATCTAACATAGCTTGAAAGCGTACGGTATCGGTAAGTGGACGACGTTTGCCTAATGAACAATGACGATAAAGGGTGGTGGCTTGTTCTAGTGTCGGTTTGACATCAGAACGATAAATAATGCAATTCATGTTGATCTCCATCATAAAACGAATAAAAATAATTAAGGATTACATTTAAAATTAGTATCATACTAGCTAGGTAAAACCTGTTTTAGTTTCGCTGAATATATAATCTAATCTATAACAAAGCAAGGAGGGAGTTATGTACAAAAAAATTTTAGTTCCTATCGATGTGCTTGAAGATGAATTAACTAAAAAAGTCATTCCACATGTAGAGTGCTTAGCCAGATTGTCTAATGCTGAAGTCATCTTTTTTCATGCCTTGCCTGTTTCATCGGCTATTATCAATGCTTACTCTTTTGGATTTGATGAATTTAAAGATCATGCAACAGTACAAACGGAACAATACCTTCATCAATTAATGGATTCGATTAATTTACCGCATGAACATTTATCTTTTTCTATCGCATTTGGTCATCCAAGAGATGAAATCCTTGCATTAGCTGACGAAATCAAACCAGACTTAATAATTTTAGGCTCGCGTCGTCCCAATATCTCAACGCATCTTTTAGGATCGAATGCTTCTGGGGTGGTTCGTGGTGCTAAAACTTCGGTGTTAGTTGTTAGGTAGGATGATTAAGATTTGTTGAAAAATTAAATAAAATTAGGTGAATATACCAATGAATTCTTTTTAAATATTTAGAATTACAGGTTTCGGGTGTTATAAACTTCAGTGATCATTTCTATATTGATATTCGGATGGATTAGCTATTTTGTTTTATTTTTCGTATTTCTATAAAATCGTTCAGGTAGAGTATTGATTTTATTTAATTTTTTGTTTTTGGTGTTGTTGAAAAAACATTAATAAAATTAATACTCTACCTAGCTGTTTTCCAGCTACGTTTATTGATGTTTTACAATAAAACAGCAGTGAATTTGTTTATTGCGCTTAAAATCAAGCAATAGCGTTTTATTGGTAATTTCTTGATAGGTTAGTCCTAGGTTTTGCATACCGATACTATCCATTTTAAAACTACGCTTGTTGTTGGAGAAAATGATAGTATCATTAGGTCTTAACAGACGTTTTAAATCCGTCATCAATTTTAGATGATCACGCTGAACATCAAAGGTATTATTCATCCGTTTTGAGTTTGAAAATGTGGGCGGAAAGATAAACATTAAATTGAATTGTTCATCAGCTTAAGATAAATAGAGCCAAACAATCCGCCTGAATTAATTGATGTTTTTACTCGTTAAATTATTTTTTTAAATTGCGAATCATTTCTTTAAATAGATATAAGTGACGACCAGAGTAAATTTAACGTATCAACAAAATATACAATCAATATTGTTATGGAAAATAGTCAACCTTTTGTTTATTAATGATTCGAATCGTTAATTCTGTGATAGCGATGATAAGTGCCGAGCGTATCATTTGTTGATAACGGTTTTGGTAAATGGAAGATTTTAAAGTATCGACAATACCTGATTGTTTTACTTTTTCGTGTTGCGATTCAAAACTTGGAGGTAATACCATATCATGTAATAAGCTAATAGGACCTAAAATTTCATCATCTAAATAAGTGTATTGTTTGTCGTCTAGCTCCAGTTCGTCCAAAACAGCAATCAGTAGCTCTATATCTTCGTAATCCTCACGAGAAATAATACCCAACGCATAAAGCAGTTTTAGGCACACTGAAGTATCATTGAGAGGTCCATTTTTACCCACCAATGAGGGAATGACAAATTTAATGGCGTGAGGTTCTTTTCGAAAGACCTTAAGAATCAATTTGTTGACATTATCATTAATTAATTTAATGGCAACTTTCAGCAAGCTGTGAATATCAGCTTGCTGGTTGAGTTTTTCTAATATTATATCTTCTTGTAATATCGATTCTGACATTGAGAATTATACAAACTGATGATCTTGCATTGCAGTATAAATTTCTTCAACCTTCATAACAATAGAATTCTTAATGTCAATACCAGAGATTTCACAAAAAGCTTGTTTAACGCCTTTTTCAGTAATGAGCTTTTCTAGTTTAACTGCTTGCTCATCATCATTATTACGATAGTTAAGCGCAGCAGCAACTCCAATTAGTAAGTTAGTATTTTTAACTTGATATTCAAAGGTGCCAAGCAATGGTTTTATTAAACGATCGTTTGCACCTAATTTACGAATTGGCTGACGACCAACACGTGCAGTATCATCCTGTAAATAAGGATTTTCAAAGCGGGATAATATTTTTTCAATATATGCCATGTGTTTTTGCTCATCAAAATTGTAACGTTTAATAAGTACTAACCCGCTCTCTTCCATGGCTCCGCGTACAATTAAACGAATACGTTCATCTAGAATTGCATCACGTATTGTGCCAATACCATTATAAAATCCTAAATAAGCAGTTATTGCGTGACCAGTATTAAGTGTAAATAACTTACGTTCCACAAAAGCCATTAAATTATCAACGGGTTGCATGCCTTTAATGGTTGGAATAATGCCTACAAATTGTGTTTCATCAACAATCCATTCCGAGAAAGTCTCAACAGTCACTTCTAGTATATCGCCTGTTTTTGATGTTGCAGGTGGTACAATACGATCCACTGCAGAATCGACAAAACCGATATGGGTGTTTGTCCATTGTTGAATTTCTTCTGGTAGCTCTTTAAAGATTTCTTGTTTAAATTGGCTGGTACCTCCTACCATGTTTTCACAAGCAATAATATTAAGTGGCTTACTGTTACCTCGATTATGTCTTGCAATAATTCCTTGGGCAATCGTTGGAGCAATACGCGCTAAAATTTGTGGACCAACGGCAGTGGTGAGTAAATCAACGCTGGCAATATAATCGATCACTTCATTAGAGGTGCTATTAATTCCATCAACATTTTTAACTATCTCAGTGGTGGATTGCTCGCCAACAACATTTACCGGATATTCATGACGAGTGGCGATGGCATCAATAATTTCCTGATTGACATCAGCAAATGTAACTTGTACACCAGCATCGGATAGTAATTTGCCGATAAAACCTCGTCCAATGTTACCTGCGCCAAAGTGTAGTGCTTGCATAATAATAATCCTTAACTTTATAATTTAATTTGAAATATTTCACTCTATTTCCCGTGTAAAGCGGGAAATAGAAATAGGTTAACTTAGTATTGCTAAAACTTCTTCAATATTATTTGTCGTTGCTAATTTTGCAATAATAGTTTCATCATCTAATGCATTAGTCAGTTTTGCTATGACATCAAGATGTTCATTATTGTGAGCAGCAATACCAATCACAATTTTTGCTTTATCATCTTCTTCATCACCAAATTGAACCCCAGCAGGGTATTGGCAAAATACGATACCAGTTTTAATAACATCGTCTTTTGATTCAATAGTGCCATGTGGAACGGCTATTGATTCTCCTAAATAAGTTGATGTTAATTTTTCACGCTCTAGCATTGCTTCAATGTAAGTTGGTGTGACATAACCATTATCAACCAATTTTTGCCCTGCAAAACGAATTGCTTCTTCTTTATTTTTAGCGGTTAACCCTAAAAAGATATTTTGTTGTGATAATTTAAATAGAGGAATATTATCAGTCGATTGATTGCTTATAGGCACTGTTTCACTTGCTTCATTATTTGCTTGAGAGCTTAAAAGATCCGCCACGAGTTGGCTATATAATTGACTATCTAAAAAGTTAGTTAATGAAATATGATGTGCATTTGGTGCATGTTGTTTTGCTCGATCGGTTAAGTCTTTATGTGTAATAACAATGTCAACATCATCAGGCAGATTATTAATTGCTACATTAGTGACAAAAATATCCAAATCTGCATCTTGAACTTTTTTGCGTAATACTCCTGCGCCCATAGCACTTGAGCCCATTCCTGCGTCACAAGCCACTATAATTTTTTTAACTTTAGTAAGATCAAGTGTACCATTTACAATTCCTTTTGATTCATTTTTCATTTCAGAAATATTCGATTTTGCCTCTTCAAGGCTTTTATCTGCTTCTTTGGTGGTTTTTAATAAAATAGCGGAAACGATAAAAGTAACCATTGTTGCCGCAATGACAGAAATAATTACGCCAAACATTGATGATTTTGGAGTGACCGCAAGAACGGCGATAATTGATCCTGGTGATGCGGGTGAACTTAATCCAGCACCAAATAGTGTTAAAGTAAATACTCCGGTCATTCCACCTAAAATCACTGCAATAATAAGGCGAGGGTTCATTAATACATATGGGAAATAAATTTCATGAATTCCTCCAAAAAAATGAATGATTGCTGCACCACTGGCTGAACTTTTTGCGGAACCTTTACCAAACAACATATAAGCAAGTAATAAACCTAATCCAGGACCAGGATTTGCTTCGATTAAAAAGAACATAGATTGAGAATGCTCTGCTGCTTGTTGAATACCTAATGGTGAGAATATACCGTGGTTAATTGCATTATTTAAGAAAAGAATCTTGGCAGGTTCAATAATAATTGAAGTTAAAGGTAGTAAGTTGTGCTCAACTAAGAAATTAACAGCAAGAGTTAATTTACTTGATGCAGCAACGACAGAAGGTCCAATTGCAAAAAAAGAAAGCAACGCAAGTAGCATGCCAATAATACCAGCTGAAAAATTATTGACTAACATTTCAAAGCCACTTTTGACTTTTCCGTCTATGGTTTTATCAAATTGTTTTATTACCCAGCCACCAAGAGGTCCGACTATCATAGCACCTAAGAACATCGGAATATCTGCACCAACAATGACCCCCATTGTCGTAATTGCACCGACAACGGCGCCTCGTTCACCGTGAACTAATTTACCGCCAGTATAACCAATCAACAGTGGTAATAAGTAAGTGATCATCGGGCTAACTAACTTGGCAATGGTTTCGTTTGGGTACCAGCCCGTTGGAATAAAAATAGCGGTAATAAATCCCCAAGCAATAAATGCGCCGATATTTGGCATGACCATATTACTTAAAAATCGTCCAAAATTTTGAACTTTTAATTTGATGTTTGAACTTGTCATAATATAAAACTTTCCTTATTGATTGTATAATCATCATGCTGTTATTGTAGAAGGATTTAGTTATTCAATTCATTAAAAAAAATTGATAATTGTGATGAGTATCACATTGTTAAAATGGGTCTATTTTTTATTTTTGTGATTAAGATCACTCTTTTAGAAGGTGGTAAGAGAAAAATGTACTAAAACGTATAGTTTCCTGAAACTTTTTTACAGGATTGAATTTTATTATTAGTGATTACTGCTTATATATTTATTTAGCAAATCAACTCCAGCTGAAATGCTTTAATTTTGATTAAAAATACTCAGTAAAGTTTTTAATTTTGTTGAATATTTTATTTGGTCATAATGTTAATAAATTAACCGCCTTATGGCGGTTTGTGTTTATTGATGTTTTACAATAAAACAGCAGTGAATTTGTTTATTGCGCTTAAAATCAAGCGATAGCGTTTTATTGGTAATTTCTTGGTAGACTAGCCCTAGGTTTTGCATACCGATACTATCCATTTTAAAACCACGCTTATTATTCGAAAAGATAATCGTTCCATTAGGGCGTAACAAGCGTTTTAAATCGGACATCAATTTTAGATGATCACGCTGAACATCAAAGGTATCGTTCATGCGTTTTGAATTTGAAAATGTGGGCGGATCGATAAAAATTAAATCGAATTGCTCATCAGCTTGAGATAAATAGAGCAAACAATCCGCCTGAATTAATCGATGTTTTTTACCTGTTAAACCATTTTGTTTTAAATTACGATCTGCCCATTCTAAATAGGTGCGAGACATATCAACCGTGGTGGTTGATTTTGCTCCGCCAAGTCCAGCATAAACAGTTGCACTACCTGTATAGGCAAATAGGTTTAGAAAGTTTTTTCCTGCACTCATTTCACCAATCATTTTTCGTGCTAAGCGATGATCTAAAAACAATCCTGTATCTAAATAATCGGTCACATTAACCCAAAATGTGGTTTTGCGCTGATTAATCGGGTATTCATGGACTAAAAAATAGTCCTGTTTTTGTCCTAGCTTTTGGTATTGCTGTTTGCCTTTTTGCTTTTCTCTTGTTTTTAATACTAACTGATCGGCGGTAAGCTTAAGCACTGACATGGTGGCGTTAATAATATCAAAAAGTCGTTGGCGAGTTTTTTGTGGATCGATGTTTTTCGGTGCTGCGTATTCTTGCATCACTATTTTATCTTTATAACGATCGATAGCGACATTGTATTCAGGCAAATCTGCATCATAAAGCCGATAACATTCCAGTTGTTCTTGAGCAGCCCATTTTTCTAACTTTTGTTTATTTTTGCGTAATCGGTTAGCAAAATCAGCCGCAGGCATAGTAGAATTTGTGATTGCTTCTTCAGTATTACGCTTAGCAATGACATAATTTTTTTGTATACAGTCAAGAGGGCCATTTTTTGCTTTGAATTGCTTTTCTGCTCTCATTTGTAAGCAATCTAATAACTGTGGTGCGCCGCTAAATAATGATAATCGCCATCCACCAAAATTTTGTTTGATTTGTCGACCAAGTGCCGTATGCAAAGCAATAAGCACAGGTTCACTTTCTAAGCGTTCTCCATAAGGTGGATTACTGATGATCATGCCTACCGTTTCAGTTGGCAATGGATTGGTCAGTTGTGTCACATCTTGCATCGAAAAAGTAATTAAATCCCCCACACCTGCTTGGAGGGCATTTTGTTTGGCTCGTTCAAGTACTGTAGCATTATTATCATAACCGATTAATGGTGTGTTTGTTTTAGATACGTTATGTTTTGCGGTGAAAAGCAATTTGTTCCACAATGTCGGATTAAAGCCTTTCCAAGCAAAAAATCCCCACTGTTTACGATGTAAACCAGGTGGGATTTGTGATGCGATCATTGCCGCTTCAATTAGTAATGTACCTGAACCACACATCGGATCGAGCAATGGCTCATTTGTTTTCCAACCAGAACGCATAATAATAGCTGCTGCTAGGCTTTCTTTTAGTGGAGCTTTCCCTGTTTGCTCTCGATAACCACGCTCATGTAAACTATTACCACTTAGATCTAAAGATAGTGTGACACGGTTTTTATTTAAATAAGCATGAAGTCGAATATCGGGATCTTGTTTTGCTACATTAGGACGTTCATTAGTATGACGCAAAAAGTGATCAACAATAGCATCTTTGATCTTTAGCGCACCATATTGACTATTACGGATAAATTCGTTTACGCCAACAAAATTAATCACGAAAGAGTTATCAACAGCAAAAATATCTGGCCATTTAATATTAAACACACAAGAGTACAGATCCAAATCGCTATAGATGTCGAACTCGGCAATAGGTAGTAAAATGCGAGATGCCAAACGCGACCATAATAATGATTGATATAGCGTTTTGTCATCGGCATCAAAATAAACACCACCTTGCGCAATTTTACAATTAATTGCACCAATTTGTTCTAACTCTTTTTTTAATAACTCTTCAAACCCACGAGACGTGCTGGCAAATAGCGTTTTCATGCATAACTCACTTAACAATAAAATTGTTGGCATTATACCGACTAATTACAATAGTGGGAAATAAAGGCTGATATTAGTTAGATGAATATTGGGTTAGTTTATTAATAATCAGGAAAGTTTGTTGTACTGTTTTAGGGGATAGTTACAGTTGGAGCCCCTCAACCTTGTTCGTGTGTGGTGCCAGAACACCCAATCAATATTTCTATCAAAAGAAAAATTATCAGGTTGAGGGACATAATCACTCATACGAGAATATAAATTCTCGCTTATTTAAGCTATTTTGTAAATAGTCAGTTTTTTTCCATTGAACAATAAAATCATTATTTAAAATATAATCTTTTGTTTTATCTTTATAATTTGCCTTATTTATTTCTTTTACTTTATTGATCACATCAGACCGAATATTTTTTTCCACATATGGACAAGATGCAAAATCAAAAAATAAAATAAAATAATGTGATGAGTTGAAAAGATCTTTATTATTTGTTAAATAATCTTTAGCCAAAATAATTAACTTCGATTTTATTTCATCATAGACATTGTTATTTTTGATGTATAATAAAAAAGTAACCCATATAAAATAAAAATCATCTTCTGATGTAGTACCTATTAATCGTAGATAATATTGATCTAATCTATTTACATCTAGTTGATAATGGACAGGTAATAATGTTAATAAAACTAATAGATTAAGTATCTCAAGACCGTATAATTCACCTTTTGTGATAAGGAAAATATCAATAGCTTGCTTTATAAGGTCAAATATTTTTTTATAAATAACCTCTTTTATTGCTTCTTCTTTCCAAGTTGATATTGTTGTTAATAAAAATTCAACTTGTTTTGCAATTTTATCCGTTGTTCTTACCCTAATATCCATTGCATAAAAAAAGAATAAAACATCTAAATCAACTAAAATCCAATTTAAGTGATGTTCTTCTTTTTTATCTAATCCATTTATTTCATTTATAAGATCTGTAAATTGGTTTTCAATTGATTTAATAAGGTAATTAGAAATTGAGCTATACAAAACATTATTTTGAAAAATGACCATTTTAATTTTAGAAATAATTTGATTTGCTTTTCTGTCTGGATAATTTATTTTATGTATTTCTCCATTTTTTTCAGTTTTATAATTAAATAATTTATGAATAGTGTTTTTAATATTATTTTTAGTAATAGATATTTTTGTTGTAAATGGTCTAACAATATACTCTGTTTTAGCTTCATTCAGATGTAGCTTATATTTTACAAGTGCATCTGAAATTGCTAAATGAACTGCCTCTCCTACATTTAATGATCTGTAAAAAATGAAATAATCATCAACGTACCTTCTTATTTCATAATCAATGCCATCTTCATATTTTGATTTTAATATTTTTACAATATCTATATCTATTTGTTGTAAAATTATTTCGGCAAATATTCTACAAACCTCTGGTCCAACGACTATACCATTAGTTTCTTTGTAGTTTGTATTTTGCATTAATGTATCAAAATGATGTTCAAATGAACCATTACTTCTATTCTTTGCTAGCCTTTTGTTTTTTGTCGCCCAACCAATGCTGTGTGTATATATATTAGGAAAACACTTAGATATATCAACTTGCATCATATGATTGAAACGTTTTTCTAATTTATGATATTCATAAGACTCGAAAAAACGATATAGAAAGGGATATTTAAGATACTTAAAATATGAACTAGCAGTTTTGGGGTCATCTTCATACATTTCAATACTATCAATTTTTTTTTGAGCCCCCATTTTGTTAACTTTTCCATAAAAGCTAGTGGCAATTTTAAATGGGTATCTAAGAGATTTATCAGACTTACTACAATAATATTCTATAATAGTTGCATATTTTTCATAAAAATCACACACATGTAATTGAGATAGTGGGTGAATAATAGATAAAACACGAGGGCTTTTATTTTCCCCTCTAAAAACTTTATAGTTAAAAGGAATTAAGTTTTCACTAATTTTATTTTTTAAAGTTGAAACTGTCATATAATTACTTAAATTATTTTTAAGACAGTTATACATATTATAATTGTTGTACCATAAAGGAAGTTCATAAGGTAATACATCAGTTAGAAGTGTGCGAT
Organism: Gilliamella sp. Imp1-1; assembly: GCF_001690415.1. Classification (NCBI taxonomy): domain Bacteria; kingdom Pseudomonadati; phylum Pseudomonadota; class Gammaproteobacteria; order Orbales; family Orbaceae; genus Gilliamella; species Gilliamella sp. Imp1-1. Next base: position 312 of record NZ_LZHK01000114.1, on the reverse strand, counting down.
ATTTATCTGATAAATCAATTTTTATGATGTTAGGCATTTTTCCATATCCTTACTATTTGTTGGATCGGCTACACTAAATCATACAACTTTTTTAAGGGGTAAGGTAAACTTATCACAACTAAAAAAGGAACAAATATGAATAAGATTAAACGCAAAAGACGAACATTCACAGATGATTTTAAACACCAAATGGTCAGTCTTTATCAACATGGTAAATCACGTAGTGAAATCGTTGCCGAATATGATTTGACACCATCAGCTTTGGACCGTTGGATAACGCAAGCAAGCCAAAGCGGCTCATTTAAAACAAAA
>NZ_LZHK01000113.1:0-2094 GCF_001690415.1 Gilliamella sp. Imp1-1 | reverse complement strand
CCATAAGACTGATAGCTCTGATTAAATAGCGTCACGATTTTATCGGCATAAAGCCCTATTGATTTTTGTCTATTCAATTTGCACTGATAATAAGCATAATGTCTTGATAATCCTAAATATTGACATAGCTTTGTTATGCTATAACGATGTCGATTTGCTTTTAGGATAGCGATTTTCGTCCTATTATCAGTGCTGCTTGCTTTAGAATATCGTTTTCCATACGCAGCTGTTTAAGCTCTTTACGCAACGCGATTAACTCTTGTTCTTGTGGACTGCGATTATCTTTTGTTTTAAATGAGCCGCTTTGGCTTGCTTGCGTTATCCAACGGTCCAAAGCTGATGGTGTCAAATCATATTCGGCAACGATTTCACTACGTGATTTACCATGTTGATAAAGACTGACCATTTGCTGTTTAAAATCATCTGTGAATGTTCGTCTTTTGCGTTTAATCTTATTCATATTTGTTCCTTTTTTAGTTGTGATAAGTTTACCTTACCCCTTAAAAAAGTTGTATGATTTAGTGTAGCCGATCCAATCTAACATTTATAACCTTTATAAAAATGTAAAACCAAAAAAATGATTTGGGTCAAAAAGTAAATTACCGCAGTCTTGACCATTGACGTAACTTATACTCATTGAGGAGAAGGGTATTGATGAGTATGTTATATCGGTGATAATTACAGCCTGCTCAGTTTTGAATAATTGTGAATAAATTGACATCAATGAAAAATGGTCATCATCATCTAAAGTAAACCATGCTTTAATTTCTGTTAGTTCATTATATTGTATAATACCTGCTTCACTAAGATATAACTCAAAAATAATTTCATCAATAATAAAATATAATCTATCATAAAGCGGGTGAAAAATCGGTAGAGTAGCATAATCAATATAGCCAGCGATCATTACATCCTTTAGTTCACCAAGCATTAATCTATCAAAAAACCCCTGCATGATTAATCCTTTTTTTACTTTGTACAATTAACTTAAAAAATGATTCTGTTGTAATCTAGGGATTCATAGTATATTGAATACCAAGTTATGATTAACCTTTATATATTGCCATTTTATCTTAAAAAATACCTTTTAATTGCTTTTTGGATATTTTGAGCTGTTTAGCGATGATTTCTACGTAGAATGAATCACTTTGAATAATGTAATGGCAATAGTCACCACGATCATAATGTTGCCACTCAGGAAAATGGGATTGTCGTTCATTTTTTAATTGTTCAAGCCATGATGATTCTGGAATAATCCAATAACAAGTATTAAAATCATCACCATCACAATGGCTATAGTAAGCGTACTGTTTGTTTCGTTCAAAGCGCATTGCCCAAACATTAGAAAACTGAAATATACCCGTAAATTTAGAATACTTGGCAGGTTTATACCATATTTTACAATAGGCGGTTAACGTATCGCCTTTGGAATTTATGGCAATGTCATCGTTGGAGGCTTGCCAAAAAGGAAGTTCAATGGGATAGGCATGATCTTTGGCTTGTGAGTGTTGATAGATAATACTATGATTGGTTAAGGTTGTTTGAATATGCTTTTCAACGTGGTAATTAGGAGATTTATCCTCTGTAATCATGAATGTAAGAATATAAGATGGATTAAGGACGATGTCAAAAGTACGATCAATTTTGTCATGAATTATTATAGTAAAATCATCTAACTTAGCTTTAGCAATACCACTATCATTTTTATATGTAAATGTACAGTTAAAGGCTTTCGTAAGTTTGGCTAATAGTTGTTGAAATGAGCAATTATCATCAATTAACAACCTTAACTATTTTGGGGGAGTGTTCATCTGTTCCTGCTTAGTACTATTACTTTGCGATTAATTTAAGACTAAACTGGTAAAAATATTTGCCAGTTTATTAGGGGCTGTTGATCTTTGCTGTACATAAATTACTCAACAATACATTGGCAGCCACATTAACATAAATGCCAGTGATACCATACTGGCATAATTCCTTTCTAACTTATCGTATCTAGTTGATATTGAACGATATTGCTTGATTCTAGCAAAGGCATTCTCGACTAAATGACGATAGCGATAAAGGCACCTATCCATACTGCTTTTATCTATA
>NZ_LZHK01000112.1:0-4029 GCF_001690415.1 Gilliamella sp. Imp1-1 | reverse complement strand
GTTTCATTCTGATAGAGGAAAAGAGTTTGATAATCATTTGATTGATGAATGTTTAACAGCATTTGGAATTAAACGGTCGTTAAGTCGCAAAGGCTGCCCCTATGATAACGCAATTGCAGAAAGCACATTCAAAGCAGTGAAAACAGAATTTGTGTCAAATACTATTTTTGATTCACTGGCGCAACTTAAATTGGAATTTAATCACTATGTGGATTGGTTTAATTATAATCGACTTCATTCAACATTAAATTACCAGTCGCCGATTGAATACAAAAGAAATCGATGACCTTATCTTTTTGGTACTAAAAAGTGTGGACATACCACAGCAATCTGCTCTGGGCTGTAATAAAGCATGAGGTATTTTTCAACTTGGCGCCATACCGAAGACTCTATTGGCTTACCATTACCGCTGTTTTTTCGCCTTTTCCTAGCTAGGGTTACCGCATCATGTGCTTGATAGGCTTGATTAGGTTTTGAGTTTCTTTTTATCTCTCGACTTATTGTCGAAGGATGTCTATTGAGTAGCTGGGCTATCTCTTTTTTATTCTTTCCGGCTTGTAATAATACGAAAATTTGGTATCTTTCCTTCCTAGAAAGGTGATTATAATACATAGCAATCTCCAAACTGTGGTGGTACGAAGGTGCTAGTATAAATCACCTTTCTACTTTCTTCACTCCACCGTGTTTAAAATTGCACTTCATGTTTGAATCCAGGTTCCTTTTATCGCAATAACTTGTATTATTATCGCTTTAATAATTTCTATGGCTTTAAAAAGAAAAAAATATGAAAGAAGAACCAAACATTCGCAAAGAGTAACTGGCACGGCATTAGCGGGATTTACATCAGCTTTTTTAATCATAACTTTAGTATTACATAATGATAAATTTGTATCTATTTCAGATTATTTATCGGAAAAAAATGAAGTGTAGGAATTCATCAAGTTGTTTACAGTAACTTGAAAAACTACTACTGTAAACAACTCGAATTATTGTTAAAAATTATTATATAAATGACTACATTATACAACTTACATTTATCATACTTTTGATGAAACTAAAAATTAAGAACCAGTTTAAATTTATGCATTTAATGATACTTTGCAAAGCTAATGAATTTCCTTATTACGTTGAAAGATAAAAAACAGAAATATCACCATGATTAATGAAGACGATTTAGCCGACCATCCCCAATGATAACTGAGGTTGATTGACCTTCTTTTTTTGTTAAGAATAGGAAGTACAGGTGCTGATAATATTAGTAATGTTATTGATATATATGAAATCATGACCTATAAAGATGAAATAATTACTTATTTATATATATGATCTTATCATCTAAAAACGTCTAACAAAGCTCCAAAAAGTTTTAAAATCTTAAAATAAAAACTTATTTTTTATTACATTGTATCAATCAAAATGATAATTGCCCGTTTTTGTTCAACTGATAACATATCCCAACGTTGTAATAAACGGGCTTTTAGATCATTTTGTGTAGAATAATATCCCGTTTTGTTTTCACTTACTTTATTGGAACTATTAAAGATATAACTTTGTTCTTCATCAATAAGAAACCAACTTATTGGTGTATTTAATTTATGTGCAATTTTAGTTAAATGATCCAGATTAATTTTATTAATCCCTCTTTCGTAGCGAGATAATTGCTGAGTTGATAACTCTACTCGTTCAGATAACTCAGCTATAGTTAAATTGTTTTCTTTTCTACAGTGTTGTATGCGCTTTCCTACTTTTTTATCTATATCAGATACAGGTACTTTTGCCATTAAATGTCTTTGCTCATAACTAAAATTTAAATTGGTATTTATTGTCGAGATGTTAGTCTTTTTATTGAACATCCTTTATTGATACAAAAATAAATAAACAAATCCATTATTGATAGTTTTATATTTTTAATTTATACTTTTAAAAGTCAATTTAGGCAAAATAAGGAATAAAAATGAAGAAATCGTTTATTACAATAGCTTTTTTAACAAGTATAAGTAGCTTTTCTTATGCAGAAACATCAGGCCTTTACATTAATGGCCAAATAGGTGCAAGTTGGCTAAAAGCAAAAAGTATAGAGCATCACTTTAATGAGGACGATATAGATTCTAGTCATTTGAGATTTGGATCTCAAAATAAGACTGTCCTTAGTGGTGGTGTAGGAATTGGATATAACTTTAAACCTCAATTTAGTATCCCTATTCGCACTGAATTGATGTTTACTAAACGTGGCAATTTAAATAAAAATACCAATTCGCGAAATGTGTCATATATCGATGACGATGGAGATGCACAAACTGCTGATTACTATTTAAGCATAAAAACACGTATGAATACATTAATGTTAAATACCTATTATGATATTGATACAGGAACTGATTTCACACCTTATGCATCACTAGGTGTTGGTACTGCGTTTTTGAAATATGAACGAACAGGACTTGTAAAAGGCGGAGACAATGAGGATGCCGATACAGATTCCAAAAGCAAAACTCGCTTTGCCTACTCTGCAGGTATTGGGGCTTCTTATAAAATAACTGACAATTGGTCGACAGATTTACAAGCTCGATATACTTACGGAGGAAAAGTAAATGTATCAACAAATGATAATAGCTCAAATTCATCATTAAAACTTAGCACAACTGATTTAACTATTGGTGTTCGTTATTCGTTTTAGCAAAGAAAAGGGCAATATAGCCCTTTTATAGAAAAACATTATATATTTCTTATTTTTTAGTGAATTTTGTAGGAGTATTGATATATACAATTCAACCCTTGATAAAAGATACATTATCGTGGCATTAATTTTAAGCTGGGATTCACTTTTGGGAATGCTGTATATAGTAAAAAAGAACAAGAAAATGACAAAAAAACTGATTAATTATATTAAAAATGTTATTTGATTAAGGAAAACTGATGAAAAAAATATTTATATTTACATTATTAGGCTGTTTTTTATTAACTGGTTGTGGAGATGAAATGCCGCCAAAATGTGATAGTAAAGATGCAGAAAATATATTAAAAGAAATTTACACGAGAGAAGGTTTTAAAAGACCGACTATTGTTAATCAAAAAACACTCCGTACTGATAATGATAATAAACAGTATCTATGTCAGGCATATTTACAAGAAGCAACTTTAATGAAGTCAGGTACTTTCAAATACTCAATCACTTGGCAAAATAAACAGCAAAAAATATTTTATGTCCAATTAATCGATTAATAAAGTTTTATAAAGAATTATCAAATGTCTATTTGACAAAAATATCAAATTGTAAATATCCCAAACTTAGTACACAACTCACGTAGAAAATCATGCTGCCTGTTTTAATGTTTTATATTCGAGCGGTGTCATGTTATTTAATGCCTCATGCGGTCTTTCGGTGTTATAAATCGTTAACCATTCTTCGGTTATTCTCCTTGCTTGTGCTAAGTTGTTAAAAAGATATAAATCGAGTACTTCAGTACGATAGGTACGATTAAATCGTTCTACCCGTTTATGATTCCATTTATAGCCGAGCTTTTTGATACGATTAAAGCATTTAGGAAAGCCCCAGCGTAAATGCCAGTCTGTGATAGCATTCAATACCGAAACAATCACCGAATCATCCTGTAACTTAGGTTGATAATAGTAAGCACAACGGCTTAAGCCAACAATGGCACAACTCATAGCAATAGTAACTGAATGATTTTGTTGTAATTGCTGTGCCCACGTTTTACGTGCCTTTGTGGGCACTAAAGCTTTTTTATAATTTCTTCCTGCAGCTGGGGTTTTAAGCTCAGCTCGGCAAACATCTGCTTAAGTTTGCGGTTTTCAGCTTCCAGCTCTTTTAAGCGTTTGATATCCGAAGTTTCCATTCCGCCGTATTTTTCCCGCCATTTATAAAAAGTTGAATTACCCATGCCATATTTACGGCAGAGTTCCTTGACAGGAATACCTGCTTCAGCTTCTTTTAAAATAGCGACGATTTGATGTTCAGTCATTTTTTTCATCATTAAATCCCCTTTTACTTTTATCATAGAGAATTTT
>NZ_LZHK01000111.1:0-5441 GCF_001690415.1 Gilliamella sp. Imp1-1 | reverse complement strand
CCTGCACCAAGACTCACATTGTGCGTACCTACCACTTCACTGCCTGTAACCGTTAAATTGTTACCCGCATTAATGTTTACCTTATCACCATAAATCCCACTGCCTTTTTGGGTGATGTTGTCGACCGCTATATCTTCAGTAATTGAACCCTTATTAAGCAACCCTTTCGTTTTGGTTTTGTGATGCTCGGTTAACTGTAAACGTTCTTGTTCACTACCAATATCAATATCATGCTCGGCTAATAGGTTTATGCGCTTATCGCTCGATAGCTCCGCCGATTTCGCTAAAATATCATGTCCCGCAATTAAGTTTAGGTCGCCATTGGTTAAAATTTCACTGCCCACCACCTCTTCAATATCAACCTTGCGGGTGTGATTTTTATTCCATATTGAGTCTTGATAGCTTTGCGTTTTTAAGGTCGATAAATTGATGTCGTTCCCGGCAATGACACTTGAGATGAAATCAATTTACTCTACAAGTAACACTAAAAAACCTTTTGTTTTTCCTCCTACTACAGTATGAGTAACTTCCTCCGCCCAAAAAGGAAAAATGGTCTCATCAAATTCATTCAAAATTCGATCTTTTTCTTTAGGATAACAACTCAGCATTTTTGTAAAATTTTCTATAACTAATATGTATCCATCATATTGATCTATCCACGACAAATCTCTCATCCAATCGTTATAAGCATCAATGCTCGTTGTGTTAGAAAATATACCGAATGGAAACTGGAAAGCTGCAATTATTGCATTCATATAATCACTAATAGTAGAAATAAGTGATCCATCAATTTTTGCAAAAAAATAATTTTTGAAATTCAGATTTTCAATATATTGATTTTCTTGTTCTTTATTAATATAAATAATTTGGTTCTTCATTTTAATTAACCTCTATTTAGTTACTTTTATAAATGTTTGATAATGATTATTTGTATAATAAACAGAACCATTGCTTCCTTGAACAAATCTTTCGGCATCTCTGGCTTGTCCTTGAATTTTATTATTGACATCAAATTCTCTATAAGTAATTGGATTTCCATTGCTATCAACTTTAGGTAATTTATTATCGCTATTTTTAAATATTCTTCCTGCATTAGTTCCTGGGGTCTGACCATTAAAATTACCATTCCAACCATTTTTTTCATATTGTGAAAATGTATCTCTAACATTATTTGGAAGCTCATCAAGTTTCTTTTCTTTAATCCTCTCGGTTGAATTTGATTTATTATTATTTTTGTCATCATCAGGCGGTAATCCCGGAGCCCCGCCAGCTGAACTACTTCCAGTTCCTGCTAACGTATTATCATTACCTTTCTTACCATCTTTCTCTTTTAGGTAATCATTATAATAACGCTCATAAGTTTTTAGTACTGCATCTTCAAGGAATCCATCTCCCATTGGATCGACTAATGCAATTTCAATTAGTCGTCTCTGTTCCAAATTTAGACTTTCTAAAAATGCTTTTGATTCTGCTGCTGTAAGACCTTCAGCCATTAATACATCTACTGCATTAATACTAACTGGTCCACCAATTTCACTTGGACGTACTAGATACCAAGCGGCTCTAGCTAAATTATTATTCTCAACCGCATTTTTCCCTGCCGCAACCCCTGTATTCACATCTTGGATATCACCACCGGCAGCGGCTATTGCTAGGCCTGTCGCTAGTTGTGATAGGGCGCTGATTTGTTGTCTTTCTTCTTGTGATAATTCCGCTACTGTTTTACCTGGGTAAAGAATACCCATGATAACCTCAGCACCACGTTCACTTGCAGCAGCACCTAAGCCACCCACTAGAGCTGAGTTGCCTTGTAGCTCGGCTACCACCGCACCGAGTATGGCATGGCTGACGGTATTGGCAACGGTGTTTCCTTCGGTCTGTTGTTTGATAATAGTCGCAATTTTTGGCGCGAGTGCCCCTGCGGCTGCCCCTGCCATGTCGCCACTGATTAAGCCGTTGATGATACTAACCGCCATGTCAATGCCTTGACGGGTGTCACTGCCCATCGCTGACATGCCTTCGTTCATCGCCTTTTTGTAGGCGTCTTCGTAGATTTTTTGTTGCTCTTCTTCTGTTAGTCCCTTGTTTTTACTTTTCTCTTTTTCCTTTTCAACCGCTTCTTTTGCCTTGGATTCGGCTCTTATCCGGTCTATATGATTAAGCATCGTTAACGTTTCACCACCAATTTCACTTACTAACTGCGTTTGGTCGATGATGTCTTGCTCTTTTTGTTTGTTAAAAATGTGTTTGAGCTCGTTATTCGCCTGCTCAGTATCATGACTTAATTCGTTGATATCTTGTTTTTGGTCATCCTTATTGCGGATAATTATCGTCCCTTCCGATACCGCTGAATGCATCGTCGATTGTTCGCTTTCGTTTTTATTGCGACTGGTTGGCATCGATGGCATGCCGCTAGAGCTTACCCCTGCACTGCTGCTACTGACTTGGTAGTCCGCTTTGTTTTCGATATCACTAAAGCTGATTGTGCCTGTGTCAAGGCGGTTTTGGCTCGTGTCTTTCGCTTCTGAGGCTATTACCGCCCCTTTTAGGTCGGTGTGGTTGCCCACCGTGATATCATAACCGCACTGCCGGCAAAAATACCCGATTGGTCAGTCACACTTGCACATTTGCTGTCAATATTCGTGCTCGATAATGAGCCGTTGGCACTAAAACCACCAAAGCCTCCGCTTCCACTCACCGATGCGCTGATTTTTTCGTAATCGTAATCGTCCGTGTCTTGCAATGATTGGATGTTTAAGTTAGTTTTTGATTAAAAGAGAACAATGAAAGTTAGTTGTAGAGCTTGTCTTGCGGATTTTGAGAGTAATAGGTAAGATCTACAAAGATCTGATAGGAATAAGAAAGGATATAAAATTTGAACAAACAATTAAATAAAACGAGTAAATTTTTAAGTTACATTTTAAGGCATCAACCGAAAGCTATAGGTATCACATTAGATTCTGATGGATGGGTTGATATAGTTCATCTCATTGCTCAAGCTAATCAACATGGCGAACCTCTTACTAGAGAGTTGATTGAGCAAGTTGTTAAAACAAGTGACAAAAAACGTTTTACGATTTCGGATGATGGTATAAAAATACGTGCAGCACAAGGACATTCAACTCAACAAGTAAAAATTAAGTATGTAGAAAAAGTACCGCCCAAATTTTTATATCATGGTACAGCAATGCGTTTTATTGATTCAATAAAAAAACAAGGATTAATTGCAGGTGATCGCCATTATGTCCATTTATCTATTGATGAACAGACAGCTAATACTGTAGGGAAACGACACGGTAAACCTATTGTGTTAAAACTTAAAGCCTTGCAGATGCATCAACAAGGCTTTAAGTTTTATTTGGCTGATAACGGTGTTTGGTTAACCGATGCTGTGCCTAACACTTTTTTAATATTTGACTAAACCTTATCTAATTTAGCCCTTCCTGCTCTATATTGAGCTGATTCTTCTTTGGCTTGTCTTAACCATTCATCAAAACTATAAACACTACCTCTATCCTCCCATCCAGGGGTAGCAAAAGTATGAACAAAGTATACTTTCGGATTGCCTGATATATCGGAACCATCAAAACAAACAATATCATCATTATTAGAAGCTTTAGCAAATGGTATCAATTTTCTAGTTGGGTATTGTTTTTTTATCTCAAATAACCAGTGTTTAGCAAAATCTTCAAATTCATATAGAAACCACCATGGTTCTAAATCTAGAACATCTTTCTTAGAAACAATTTCCAAAAAAGATAGCGGATATTTGAATCCTTCGGGTAATTCTTTTTTCGAATATAAGTAATGAGCCATATTATTAATCCTTAGGTTTACCACTAATGCGAGGAGGAGTACTTGAACCATATGGATTATTTTTACTAAATCCACCAGACTGTTTATTAATTCTCCCTGTTATTGCTTCTCCCCAAGTTGTAGGTATAAATCCTTTTTTAGGATCAGAAAACCTATTTACTTCAGAAGGTGAAAGCTTATCATCAAAATTTCTAATATTAGCTTTAATATCTATACCAGCTTCTCTAGCGGCTGCTATTCTAGTATTATCCATACTAGTGTATTTTCCGTCAGGCATTTTAATTACATTAACAGGTTCACCTTTCCAACCATTAGTTTTCATGCTTGTAACAAGATCGTCATAAGTATATTTCATATCAGTCCCTCGTTCTACTTTATTATAAGAAACCGTATTTTGTGAGAATCTAATTTCACTAGGATTCAAAGTAGATATATTGGAAATCCCCTTTCCTGCTGCACTATTTTTTACAACAGTTGTTTCAATTTGTTTTGACTGGCTTGCCGCTTGATTCATCAAGCGATTACCTTCAGCAACATTCCCCGCTTTATATGCTACTTCCGCTTCTTTTACCAAAGCTTGTGCAGTTTTAGTTTCAACCTTAATTACTTTTCCTGCTACTTTGATATATTTTGCAAAAGGTAATACTCCTGCTGATGCTATTGCGTAGTCACCCCAACTATCTGCATCCCTAAAGGCGATATAATCACCATATGGCGTCACCAATATAGCTATATCTTCTGGCAATCTCATCAAATCCTCTCTTAAAGGATCATACATAAATTTACCTGAATTCATATCATCTATGATTTGCGAAGCCTCTTCTGGGGTTAGATAACCCGCTGCTGAGGCATGGAGGATACCTTCATAATTTGCCCCTGTTTCAGGTGAAAGACCTATAAAATCACCACCAAATCCACCATCAGCCCAACTTAATCCATTATTCTCAACCGCATTTTTCCCTGCCGCAACGCCAGTATTGATATCTTGGATATCTCCGCCCATCGCCGCAATGGCCAGACCTGTCGCTAGTTGTGATAGGGCGCTGATTTGTTGCCTTTCTTCTTGGCTTAGGTCTTTGATGTCTTTATCAGGGTAAAGTATGCCCGCAATCACTTCAGCACCGCGTTCACTTGCAGCAGCACCCAAGCCACCCACTAGTGCAGAGTTGCCTTGTAGCTCGGCTACCACCGCACCGAGTATCGCATGGCTGACGGTGTTGGCAACGGTGTTTCCTTCGGTCTGTTGTTTGATAATAGTCGCAATTTTTGGCGCGAGTGCCCCTGCGGCTGCCCCTGTCATGTCGCCACTGATTAAGCCGTTGATGAGGCTAACCGCCATGTCAATGCCTTGACGGGTGTCACTGCCCATCGCTGACATGCCTTCGTTCATCGCCTTTTTGTAGGCGTCTTCGTAGATTTTTTGTTGCTCTTCTTCTGTTAGTCCCTTGTTTTTACTTTTCTCTTTTTCCTTTTCAACCGCTTCTTTTGCCTTGGATTCGGCTCTTATCCGGTCTATATGATTAAGCATCGTTAACGTTTCACCACCAATTTCACTCACTAACTGCGTTTGGTCGATGATGTCTTGCTCTTTTTGTTTGTTAAAAATGTGTTTGAGCTCGTTATTC